>NZ_BBWM01000003.1:0-136454 GCF_001463805.1 Aureimonas sp. D3
GCCTGCGGCAAGGCGGGCGCGGGCGCGCGTGGCGCGGGGACCGCCACAGGGGCCGGCTCGGCTCGCACCGGCTCGAGCGCCGGCGTCTCGACTCTCTCCGGCGCAGGGGCGGCTAGCTCGGCCGGAGGCACCTCGTCCTGAGGCGGGTTATAATGCGCCTCGGTTTCGCGGATCGCGTCTTCCAGAACGCGATAGCGCGCTTCCACGACATGATCTTCGAGCGGCGGGTTCGCCGCTTCGATCTGCCGTGTGATCGCAGCTCTCGCCTTTTCGTAAACCTTCGCGCGCAGCTGCGGCGACGCGTTGGGCAATCCGTCGATCGTCTTGCGGAGAACGGCGGTCAGGTTCGCCATGAAGGGCTGCACTCGCTAAGCTTGAAGGCCACACCATTCGAATCGTCATGGCTCATGCATCGATCCGCACCCAACCGCGGGCCTTGGATCGCGCCCGTACGCCCCGAAGCTGGCGTCCACCTGTTTCTCCTCGCGGAGACATGGGATGGAGCCGCCGCCGGGGCGTAGCGCCCGAAGCTTCGCCCGAAAAATCGAACGGTGCGGAGAACTTATATCAACCCTTCCTTAATCCTGAAACGGATCGCGGACAAGGATCGTATCGTCCCGTTCGGGAGAGGTGGACAGAAGCGTCACCGGCGCGCCTACTAGCTCTTCGATCTGGCGAACATATTTGACCGCCTGCGCCGGAAGATCGCCCCAGGAGCGCGCGCCCGCCGTGGTGCCCTTCCAGCCTTCGAAGCTCTCGTAGATCGGAACGACGCGGCGCTGCGAGGCCAAGCTCGCCGGGAAATAGTCGATCCGCTCGCCGTCCAATTCGTAGCCGACGCAGATTTTGATCTCGTCCATGCCGTCCAGAACGTCGAGCTTGGTGAGCGCCAGACCATGGATGCCGTTGATGGCGACGGCTTGACGCACCAGAACCGCGTCGAACCAGCCGCAGCGGCGCTTGCGACCCGTCACGGTGCCGAACTCGTGACCCTTCGTGCCCAGGAACTCGCCCACCGCATTGTCCTGCTCGGTCGGGAACGGACCTTCGCCGACGCGGGTCGTATAAGCCTTGGTGATGCCGAGCACGAATCCGGCCGCAGAGGGGCCGAGGCCCGAGCCCGCCGCCGCCTGCCCTGCCACCGTGTTGGACGAGGTCACATAGGGATAGGTGCCGTGGTCGATGTCGAGCAGCGTGCCCTGCGCGCCTTCGAACAGGATACGGTCGCCGGCCTTGCGGCGCTCGTCGAGCAGGCGCCACACGCGGTCGATATAGGGCGTGATCTCGGCGGCAACCGAGGTCAGCTCCTCCAAGATCGCCTCGGCCGAGATTTCCGGCTGGCCGAGGCCCCGGCGCAGCGGATTGTGATGGGCGAGAAGCCGCTCGATCCGCTCGGGCAGAACGTCAAGCTCGGCCAGATCCATCACGCGCAGCGCGCGGCGGCCGACCTTGTCTTCGTAGGCGGGACCGATCCCGCGACCCGTCGTGCCGATCTTGGTGCCGGCGGCGGCGGACTCGCGCGCCGCATCCAGCTCGCGGTGGAGCGACAGGATCAGCGTGGCATTGTCGGCGATGCGCAACGTGTCGGGCCCGATCGTGACGCCCTGTGCCTCGATGCGCTTCTTTTCGGCGACGAAGGCGTGCGGGTCGAAGACGACGCCGTTGCCGATCACCGACAGCTTGCCCTGGCGCACCACGCCGGAGGGCAGAAGCGAGAGCTTGTAGGACACGCCGTCCACCACCAGCGTGTGACCGGCATTGTGGCCGCCCTGGAAGCGCACGACCACGTCGGCGCGCTCCGAAAGCCAGTCCACGATCTTGCCCTTTCCTTCGTCACCCCACTGCGATCCGACGACGACGACGTTTGCCATGAATGCTCCTTGGCAGCCCGAAGGCCCGTTCCGCGCGCCATCGACCCAATGGAGGACGCGCCAAAGCGCGCGGAACCTCTCCGATTCCGACGCAAAATTCCCTCGGACTATAAAGAAGCCGCGCGCGACAAGCGAGGGCGCAGACCCCGATCTTTCCCCGCTTTTCCCAGAAACATCCGCTCGGTCTCGCGCACCCGCCTACCGGGATGTTGGTTTCCCGGACGCTGCAAAGAGCGCTAAGGGAAGGTGACGCTCGCAGGGGCTCACTGACGACCCGCTCGCCATGGAATTCCACAAATGCTCTCCCGCCTTGGCCATCCCTACATGCTGCTCGGCCTGACCTCGCTGATCTGGGGCGCCAACGCCGTGGCGGGCAAGCTCGCCGTCGGCCACGTCTCGCCGATGATGATGACGCTTCTGCGCTGGGCGCTGGCGAGCTTCGTTCTCCTGCCCTTCGCCTGGCCGCATCTCCAGCGCGACCGCACGGCCCTTCGCGGGCAGGCCGGCTATTTCCTTCTGGCCGGGCTTCTGGGTTTCACGGGCTTCAACTCGATCTTCTATCTGGCGCTGAACTACACGACCGCGATCCATTCGATGATCGTTCAGTCCTCCATGCCGCTCGTCGTCTTCGCGGGCATGTTCCTCGTCTTCCGGGCGCGAACCTCGCGGCTCCAGCTTCTGGGCTTCGGCCTCACGCTGGTCGGCGTCCTTCTGACCGCCGCGCACGGCGATCTCACGACGCTTCTGCATCTCGAAATCAATCGCGGCGACGGGTTGATGGTTCTCGCCGTCCTCTCGTTCGGTGCCTACACGATCCTTCTGTCGCGCAAGCCCAAGGTGCATTGGCTGACCTCGATCTTCCTGATCTCGCTGACGGCGACCCTCACCTCGATCCCCGTGGCACTGGCGGAATCCGCGATGGGCTACACGCAATGGCCGGACGCGCAGGGCTGGGCCGTGCTGGCCTTCTCGGTTCTCCTGCCCTCGATCGCCTCCCAGAGCCTTTATATTCGGGGCATCGAGATGATCGGCGCGAACCGGGCCAATCTCTTCGTCAATCTCGTCCCGATCTTCGGCACGCTTCTGGCCGTTCTGATTCTCGGCGAGCCGCTCTTTGCCTATCACGTCGTGGCGCTGACCCTGGTTCTCGGGGGCATTCTTCTGGCTGAAGTCGGCAAGCGGAACCAGCGGGTCGTGGGTCGCCCGAAGGCCTGACGGAGCCTACGAAAAAGGGCAGAGCGGTCGCCCGCCCTGCCCTTTCGCTATTCGAATTGTCGGATGGGATCAGACGTCGAAGGTCAGCATCTTGGCCTGACCGATGGCGTTGAGCCCACGGATTTCTTCCAGGAATTCCTCGCTCAGCGGGCCATCGAGATAGATGATGGCGATGGCGCTGCCGCCTTGCTCGTCGCGGCCGAGGTGGAAGTTCGCGATGTTGATGCCCGCCTTGCCGAAGGCAGTGCCGAGCTGGCCGATGACGCCCGGAACATCCTTGTTGGCGGTGTAGAGCATGTAGCGGCCGACATCGGCCTCCATGTTGATGCCCTTGATCTGGATGAAGCGCGGCTTGCCATCCGAGAAGGTCGTGCCCGCCACCGAGCGCGTCTGCTTCTTGGTCTTCACCGTGACCATGACATAGCCGTCGAACACGCCCGACTTGTCGCGGCGCACTTCGGTCACGGCGATGCCGCGCTCCTTGGCCATCAGAGGCGCGGAGACCATGTTGATCGTCTGCACCTGCGCCTTCAGAAGACCGGCAATGGCGGCCGCCGACAGGGCGCGGGTGTTCATCGTGCCCGGCGCGCCGTCATAGAGAATCTCGATCGCGTCGATCGGCTCGTCGGTCAGCTGGCCCGCGAAGGAGCCGAGGATTTCGGCGAGCTTCACATAAGGCGTCAGGATCGGCGCTTCCTCGGCGGTGATCGAGGGCATGTTCAGCGCGTTCGACACCGCGCCGTTGACGAGATAGTCGGCCATCTGCTCGGCTACCTGAAGCGCCACATTCTCCTGCGCTTCGGTGGTGGAGGCGCCCAGATGCGGCGTGCAGACGACATTCTCGAGCCCGAAGAGCGGAGACTCGGTCGCCGGCTCGACCTCGAACACGTCGATGCCAGCGCCCGCCACCTTGCCGGCCTTGATCGCGTCGGCCAGATCCTGCTCGACGATCAGCCCGCCGCGCGCGCAGTTGATGATGCGCACGCCCTTCTTCATCGTCGCGATGGCCTTGGCGTCGATGATGTTCTTGGTCTTGTCGGTCAGCGGTGTGTGCAGCGTGATGAAGTCGGCGCGCTTGAACAGGTCTTCCAGCTCGACCTTCTCGATGCCGAGTTCACGGGCGCGCTCTTCCGACAGGAATGGGTCGAAGCCGATGACCTTCATGCGCAGGCCGACGCCGCGCGAGGCGACGATGGAGCCGATATTGCCGCAGCCGATGACGCCCAGCACCTTGCCGGTGATCTCGACGCCCATGAAGCGGTTCTTCTCCCACTTGCCGGCCTGGGTCGAGGCATCGGCGGCGGGCATCTGGCGGGCCACCGCGAACATCATCGCGATGGCGTGCTCGGCCGTGGTGATCGAATTGCCGAAGGGCGTGTTCATCACGATGATGCCCTTCCGGCTGGCGGCCGGAATATCGACATTGTCGACGCCGATGCCGGCGCGGCCGATAACCTTCAGGTTGGTCGCGGCGTCGATGATCTTCTCGGTCACCTTGGTCGCGGAGCGGATCGCGAGGCCGTCATACTGGCCGATGACTTCGAGAAGCTTCTCCTTGTCCTTGCCGAGATCGGGCAGGTAATCGACCTCGACGCCGCGATCCTTGAAGATCTGGACGGCTGTGGGGGAAAGCTTGTCGGAAACGAGAACGCGGGGTGCCATGGGGAATGTCCTCTGGGCAAGCGCGACGGCCGCAGCGGGGCCGCGCGTAAAAAGGAAAATCGCGATTCAGGGCGCGCGGCACTCAAGGGCCGGGCGCAGGACCGGCGCGCACGGAGGGCACTGCCGATCGATCGTCAGGAAGCCGCCACGCCATCAGGAGCGACAGCTCCGCGCGGAGACGAAACCCCTCCCCGAACGGGAGGGGCAAAATTGGGTCAGGCCGCGTGAGCCAGCGATGCCTTCTGCGTCTCATAGGCATAGGCGAGCCAGGGCATCAGCGCTTCGAGATCAGCCGTCTCGACGGTCGCGCCAGTCCAGATGCGCAGGCCCGGAGGGGCATCGCGATAGGCGCCGATATCGAGGGCGACGCCCTCCTTCTCCAGAAGTGAGGCGACGCCCTTGGCGAAGGCTTCCTGACTTTCCTTCGGCAGAGCCGTCAGCGCCGGGTCGGTGAACTGAAGGCAGACCGACGTGTTGGAGCGGATGTCCGGCGTCTTGGCGAGGAAACCGATCCAGTTGTTGGCTTCCACGAAACGCTCGATCACGGCGAGGTTCGCATCGGCGCGCGCCTTCAGGCCTTCCAGCCCGCCGACCGACTTGCCCCACTGGAGCGCGTCCAGATAGTCCTCGACGCAGAGCATGGAGGGCGTGTTGATCGTCTCGCCCTTGAAGATGCCCTCGATCAGCTTGCCGCCCGAGGTCAGGCGGAAAATCTTCGGCAGCGGCCAAGCCGGCTTGTAGGTCGTCAGGCGCTCCACGGCGCGCGGGCTGAGGATCAACATGCCATGGGCCGCTTCGCCGCCCATCACCTTCTGCCAGGAGAAGGTGACGACATCGAGCTTGTCCCAGGGCAGGTCCTGCGCGAAGGCGGCCGAGGTCGCGTCGCAGATGGTCAGACCCTGGCGATCGGCCGGGATCTTGTCACCATTGGGAACGCGCACGCCAGAGGTCGTTCCGTTCCAGGTGAAGACGACGTCATGATCGAAATTCACGTCAGCGAAGTCGACGATGTCGCCATAGCCCGCTTCCAGAACGCGAGCGTCGCTCAGCTTCAGCTGCTTGACGGCATCCGTCACCCAGCCCGAACCGAAGCTTTCCCATGCGACCATATCGACCGGCCGCGCACCGAGCAGCGACCACATCGCCATCTCGACCGCGCCGGTGTCCGAGGCGGGAACGATGCCGATGCGATAATCGGCGGGAACTCGAAGAATTTCGCGCGTATCGTCGATGGCCTGTGCCAGCTTGTTCTTGCCAAGCTTGGCGCGGTGCGAGCGGCCGAGAGCGGCGTCGCTCAGGGCATCCAGCGTCCAGCCGGGACGCTTGGCACAAGGACCAGAGGAAAAGCGGGGGTTTGCCGGACGCGTGGTCGGCTTGGTGGCATTGGCCATCTGAAGCTACCCTTACAGATAGAAGCACCTCGTTGGGGAGGTGTGTCCCGCTCATGGGGATAGGCGCGAGACATCGCGCAGTCAAGTGACATCGTGATGAACCAGGCCGTTCTCCCTCGTCCAGAAACAAGAAAGGCGGGCTTTCGCCCGCCTCGTCGTTCCTCCGCGATCCGACAGCGCCTACCAAAGAGCGTAGCGAAGGCCGACCCGCACCTGATGGAAGTCCATCTTCTCGTTCTTCTGGCCGAAGAGCTCGGCATCGGGGACCGCGAAATAGCGATAGCCGACATCCAGCTTCAGATTCTGGGACACGGAATAACCAAGGCCAGCCATCAGGGCGTAGGAAAGATTCCAGCTCGAACTTTCGCGGTCGCTCGCTACGAGCTCGTAGGGCAGCCCCTTCTGAGCGCCGGCGAATGAGGCCGAGCAATCGACGGTCGGATCGCCGCCCTCGTTGCAGTGAAGGGTCTCGCGCATGGACGCGCGCAGGTTGGTGACGCCAAGACCCGCACCGACGTACGGCGTGAAGCCCACCACGGTGCCGAGATCGACATAGGCATTGGCCATGTAAGTGTAGAGATCGGCTTCCGCCGAAGCGTTGTCGCGGCAGACGCCCGTCGTATTGATCGTGCTCAACTGCCCATTTGTCGTGATGTCCTTGAGAACGCCGCAACCGTAGAAGGCGCTGCCGTTGCGGTCCCCGCTCGGCATATAGTCGAACGTGGCGTCGGCTCTCAGGAAATCGTTGAACTGATAGCCCATGCCGACCGAGCCGCTGACATCGTTCGAGTCGTCGAATTTTACGGCCGGTCCGGCCGCGCCCATGAAGCTCGGGAAGCGGCGATCGATCGCGTCGCCTCTGAAGTTGTAGCCGACGTCGCCGCGCAGATACCAGCCCGTACCGATCTCGACCGGCACCAGTTCGGGCGCCTCGCGATAGATCGGCCCCAGATCGGCTGCGGACGCGGCAGAAGACAAAAGCACGGCTGTGCCGAAAAGAAGAAGGGTCTTGAGTTTCATCGCGCTCGACCTTGGGAAACGGGAAGCCTTGGAAGCGGACGCTGCCCCGTCTTCCGACATTAACCATGACGCAGGATGCTTAATGTCGGGTTAACCGTGTTTCTTAACCTCTCGAGGCACGTGTTCGGGCCTGAGTGCCCCGCCCTCTTGAGCGAACGCCCCTCCCTTCATCCAAACGAAAAACCGCCGACCCTTGCGGGCCGGCGGCTGGCAGTCATGACTGGGCGCGCTCGAAAGCGCGTGGCGCTCAGAAGAACGAGTAGCGCAGACCGGCACGAACCGTATGGATATTGAAGCCGTTGTCGCGGCCCTGCACGCCCGTCGCGCCGGCGGCGCGGTCGCTGGCGTCGAAGCGGAATGCATCACCCTCGAACACGCGGGTGTAGCGATAGCCGACATCCAGAGCCAGCGAATGGGTCAGATCCACGCTCGCACCCGCCATGAGCGAAGAGGCGAAGCGCCAGGAATCCACGCCCTCGTGGACGCCGTAATAGTTGTTCGGATCGCCGCAGGTGACCGAGCAGATTTCGTTGCGCATGTCGCCGTAGTTGACGTTGGCGACGCCGACGCCCGCGCCGAAATAAGGGGTGATCGGGCCGAAATAGGGCAGATCGACATAGGCATTGGCCATGACGGTCCACAGGCCCGCGTCGGAATGATCGTTGAAGCGGCAATCACCGCTACCGAACGAGTAGGCGCAGGCGCTCGTGCCCTTGATGTCGAAATCGTAGTAGTCGGCCGTCAGATCGGTGCGGAAATGTTCGGCCCAGCGATAGCCGACGCCGCCGCCCACAGTGTAGCCGTTCTGCAGCTCGATCGAGGAATAGCGGAAGTCATCGCCGTAAAGGCCGGTCTGCGCGCTGAAGAAGCGGAACGAGCCGGACGTTTCCGACGAGAACATGTAGCCGGCATCGGCGCGGATATACCAGCCGCTATAATCGGCGGGCGCTTCTTCCACGACCGGAATGGGCTCGATGATGTCGGCAGCGCGAGCCGCGACGGGGGCAAAGGACGCGCTGGCCAGCAGAACGACGACAAGCCGGTTCATATCAAAGATCTCCAGACTTCGAATTCACAGCGGCTCGGGTTCCGCGTTCGATCGAAATCTAAAGATTAATGATTAACTGGAGATTACCTCCCGCTGGGGAAGAGGGCAAACCTGTGACGATTATGTTACAGTTGCTCAGCCAGATGACCCAGTCGTCCTCGGAGCCAACGATCCGCGCACAGCCGCGCGGATCTTTTTCATGAAGCGTTCAGCCCAACTATTGGCTCATGGGTGCTCAGGCCGCGCTACGACGAAGCACATCCACGATGTCGTCCACGACATCGGACACAAGCCGAGCATCGTCCCCTTCCGCCATCACGCGGATCAGCGGTTCCGTGCCCGACGGGCGAATGACGAGGCGACCCGTATCGCCCAAGCGTTCGCGACCGATATTGATGATTTCTTGAACCTTCGGAAGTTCCAGAGGTGCGCCGCCGCTATGGCGTACGTTCTTCAGGATTTGCGGCACGGGCTCGAACTTGCGGCAGACCTCCGACACGGTGCCGCCGGCTTTGCGCACCACCGCCAGTATCTGAAGCGCCGACACGAGCCCGTCCCCCGTCGTGCCGAAATCCGACAGGACGATGTGACCGCTCTGTTCGCCGCCGACATTGTAGCCGTGCTGGCGCATATGCTCCACGACATAGCGGTCGCCGACCTTGGTGCGGGCAAGCTGCAATTGCCGATCGTTGAAGAAGCGCTCCAGCCCGAGATTCGACATGATCGTGGCGACCACGCCGCCTGCCGCCAGCCGACCATCCTCGGCCCAGGCTTCGCCGATCACGGCCATGATCTGGTCGCCATCCACGATCTCGCCGCGCTCGTCGACGATCAGCACGCGGTCCGCGTCGCCATCCAGCGCGATGCCGATGTCTGCGCGCACTTCCTGCACCTTGGCCCGCAGGGCCTCAGGGCTCGTGGAGCCGCAATTCAGGTTGATATTGGTGCCGTTAGGCTCGACGCCGAGCTTGACCACCTCGGCTCCCAGCTCCCAGAGAACGTCGGGCGCGACGCGATAGGCCGCGCCATTGGCGCAGTCGATGGCGACCCTCACGCCATCGAGAGACAACTCGCGGGGCAAGGTGCGCTTGGCGAATTCGACGTAGCGGTCGCGCCCACCATCGTCGTAACGCTTGGCACGTCCCAGATGCGAGCCGACCGCCAAGCGCGGTGCCAAGTCCTCGTCGATCAGACGGTTGATCTCGGCTTCCAGCTCGTCCGACAGCTTGTAGCCATCCGGGCCGAAGAGCTTGATGCCGTTGTCATCATAGGGATTGTGAGAGGCGGAGATCATCACGCCGATGTCCGCGCGCATGGAGCGCGTCAGCATGGCGACGGCCGGCGTCGGCATGGGGCCGAGCATCAGTACGTCCATACCAACGGCCGTGAAGCCGGCACAGAGCGCAGGTTCCAGCATATAGCCGGACAAGCGCGTGTCCTTCCCGATAACGACGCGGTGCCGATAGTTGCCGCGCTTGAAGGCAAGGCCCGCCGCCATGCCGACCTTCATCGCGATCTCGGGCGTCATCGGATGGCGGTTGGCTCGGCCTCGAATGCCGTCCGTGCCGAAATAGGATTTCGCCATAATACCCCTCGAAACTGAATGGATGGGCCGTATCAGCGTCAGCGCCGTCGAGAAAGCCCGAAACAGACGGCCAGGCGATCATCAGGCCATATGATGAACGGGCCTGCATTGCGCGGAGCCGGTTTCGGATCGAAGACGAAGCTTGCCGTGAGGCCCGCGTCATAAAAAAGGCGGGCTCGAAGCCCGCCTTCCCATCATGTCTTGGTCGTGTTTCAGGCTGTAGGCTGCGGTTCCAGCCCGCCTTCGCTGTCGTCGCGCGGTCCGCTCGGCTTGGCCGAGCCGGCCTTCGGCACAGCCGAACCGCGCGAGGGCGGCGTGTCGTCGCCCATGTCGCGCGCGAGCGGCTTGCCGGCCAGAAGATCGCGGACTTCGTCACCCGACAGGGTTTCGTATTCCAGCAGACCGTTGGCCAGCGTGTGCAGATCCTCGATATGCTCGCGCAGAATGCGACGGGCCTTGTTCTCGGCGACTTCGATGATGCCGCGCACTTCGGAGTCGATCAGACGGGCCGTTTCTTCCGACATGTTCTGCTGCTGCGACACGGAATGGCCGAGGAAGATTTCTTCCTGGTTCTGCCGGTAGCGCAGACGGCCGAGCTTGTCGCTCATGCCGTATTCCATGACCATGGCGCGAGACATGTTCGTGGCCTGCTGGATGTCGTTGGACGCACCCGTCGTCACATTGTCCAGACCATAGATGATCTCTTCCGCAGCGCGGCCGCCGAAAATCATGGCCAGACGCGCTTCCATCTCGTTCTTGCGCATTCCGTAGCGATCGCGCTCCGGCAGGTTCATGGTGACGCCCAAGGCGCGGCCGCGCGGGATGATCGTGACCTTGTGCAGCGGGTCGTTGAAAGGCTCGTAGATGCCCACCAGCGCGTGGCCGGCCTCGTGATAGGCGGTCAGCTTCTTCTCGTCTTCGGTCATGGCCATCGACCGGCGCTCGGCGCCCATCATGACCTTGTCCTTGGCGTCTTCGAATTCCAGCATGGTGACGAGGCGCTTGGAGCGGCGCGCCGCCATCAGCGCGGCCTCGTTCACGAGATTGGCGAGATCGGCGCCGGAGAAGCCCGGCGTGCCGCGCGCGATGGTCTTGAGATCCACATTGGGGGCCAGCGGCACGTTGCGCACATGAACCTTGAGGATCTTCTCGCGGCCGCCGACATCGGGGTTCGGCACCATGACCTGCCGGTCGAAGCGGCCGGGACGCAGAAGCGCCGGATCGAGAACATCGGGACGGTTGGTCGCTGCGATGAGGATGATGCCCTCATTGGCCTCGAACCCGTCCATCTCCACCAGAAGCTGGTTCAGCGTCTGCTCGCGCTCGTCATTGCCGCCCCCGAGGCCCGCGCCGCGATGGCGACCCACGGCGTCGATTTCGTCGATGAAGATGATGCAGGGCGCGTTCTTCTTGGCTTGCTCGAACATGTCGCGCACGCGGCTGGCGCCGACGCCCACGAACATTTCCACGAAGTCCGAACCGGAGATGGTGAAGAAGGGGACGTTGGCTTCGCCCGCGACAGCGCGCGCCGTCAGCGTCTTACCCGTGCCCGGAGGGCCGACGAGAAGGACGCCGCGCGGAATCTTGCCGCCCAGACGCTGGAACTTCTGCGGCTCGCGCAGGAATTCGACGATCTCTTCCAAGTCCTGCTTGGCTTCGTCCACACCCGCGACATCGGCAAAGGTGACGCGGCCATGGGCTTCGGTCAGAAGCTTGGCCTTGGACTTGCCGAAGCCCATGGCCTTGCCGCCGGCTCCGCCCTGCATCTGCCGCATCAGGAAGATCCAGACGCCGAGGATCAGGAGGATCGGGCCGAAGGACATCAGGATCGACCAGATCGGATTGACATTGTCCGACGGCGGGCTGGCGTTGATCTGGACGTTGCGCTGCTCAAGCCGGCTGACGAGCTGAGGATCGCCCGGCGAGTAGGTCTGGAAGGGGCTTGCGCCGTCCGTATAGGAGCCCGAAATCCGCTGTCCCTGAATGGTGACGGAGCGCACGCGGCCGGCATCCACGTCGGAGAGGAACTGCGAATAGGGCACGTCGCGCGTGTTCGCATTCTGCGAGCTGTTCGAGAACAGCTGGAACAGCGCGATCAGCAGGAGCGCGATGATCGCCCAAACGGCGAAATTGCGGAAGTTCTGGTTCATTATCCGTCCTGGAAGTGCGCTCGGGCAACCATGCGTCATACAACGTCGGCGGCTTTGACTTGCCTGCGAATGTAGGTGGACGCCACCCCCTTGCCAACAGGTTCACCGCGATTTGCGGCATTTTGGAGCCCACAGGTTAATGTGAGACCTGCAGGGAGAACCAAATCGGCCGCGAGACGCCACGCAACCCGACACGAAAGCGAGAGCGAAGGCGGCTTGGGCGCGGTCTTGAAGCGCAGAAGCGGATGGGCGGCTAGGATCTCGCCGGACGCCCCGAGCGCCACGGGCAGCGTGCGATGGGCGAGCGGCCCCCTCCCCCATCGCCCATAGGGAACAAGGATGCTCCAATCGCTCGACCCCGTCTGACGGGGAACATCGAAGCGACTGTCGAAGCAGGCCGAAGCCTGCCTGTCATCCCAAAGAAGAGGCGGCGGCCCCGTGCGCCCATATTCACGCCCGAGCCGCAACAGGCCGCTTTGCCAACGCAGGAGGCAGCCGCCCAATGTCGCCGCTCCTTGCTCATTTGAATGAATCTGCTGAGCCAGAGCGTCGATGCTGAGGCGCGTGGGAGGAACCGAGGCGCCAGCCACAGCTGTTACGGCGCGGGACAGAAGAGCGGGATCAATGAAGCCATCGTCCAGAAACAACGAGATGTCGCCGGATGGCGAGACATCGAGTCGCCCTTCGGTCGCAAACTTCGCCAGAATCGAGGTGATGCGATCGTCCTCGTCCTGTCGCTGCACACGTGCGGCCTGGATGGTCTGCTCCGCCAGCGCTTCCTCGGCCGCATTCAGCCCCTGCAGTCGCAACCGCGCGCGAGCAAAACGCGGATCGCGGTTGGATGGATCATCCGCCGCTCGCACGCCCGTCCCAGCCACGAAAGCTTCCAGCGCCCGCTTGCGCCAGCCGAGCAGTGGCCGAACGAGAACGAGACCGGGTTCCAGATCGCGCCAGACCCGCATTCCCGCGAGCGCTGCGCCGGATGCTCCGCGCTGAGCGGCGAGCCGATGGGTTTCGATCTGGTCGTCATGGTGATGGGCTGTTGCGAGAAGTCCCGCACGGAGGCGGCGCGCTTCATCGGCCAAAAGGCGGTAGCGCGCCTCACGAGCGGCAGCCGAAAGATTTCCCTCGATCGGCCCGGCATGGTGCCAGACAAGAATGCGATGAGGAACGCCCAGCGCGCCGCAGAGACGGCAGACTTCCTGCGCCTCGGCCGCGCTGCCGGGCCGCAAAGCATGATCGACGGTCGCGACATGGAGCGGACGGGCGAGGCGTCCGGCCGATCGCAACTGCGCGGCAGCCAGAAGCAGAGCCAGCGAGTCCGGCCCGCCGGAGACACCCAGGAGCAGCGCCCCCTCCCCCCGCCCAGCCGGCAGGGCCCCAAGGGTGCGCAAAATGTCCTCGCCGAGAGCCAAGCCCGGATCACCGCTACGCTCTGCATCGCCCGGCAAGGCGAGACTCAGGGATGTCAGCTACAGCGCGCCGTTTTTTCCTCGGCCTGAAGCTTGCGTTTCACGTTGGCGCTCATCGTGGGGTAGCGCTTGCCGATCTCGGCATAGGTGATGCAGGCCGTCTCGCGATTGTCGAGATGCACCAGCGACATGCCGAGCTTCAGCATCATCTCCGGCGCCTTGGGTGCCTGGGGATGCGCCTTCTGCGCGTTCAGAAAGACCTCCGCCGCCTCGCGATACTTCGCTTGTGCGTAGAGACTCTCGCCCAGCCAATATTGCGCATCGGCCGCGTCGCTCGAATTCGGATAGGTCTGCGTGTATTGACGGAAGGTCTGCTCGGCGAGCGCGTAATCGCCCGACAGCATGTGATTGTATCCGAGCCCATAAAGCTCACCCGGCCCGTTCGCCTTGATCGAGGCGGTTTTGACATTGGGCTGCGGCGCGGCAGCGGGCGCGGCAGCGGGTTTCGCGCTCTCGTTGCCGAAGCCCTCCCCGATCAACGCGCCGATCTCGTCGCCCCCTTGCGCGCTGGCCGGAGCGGCGCTGGCAGACGGCGCGGGCCGCGCGGCCCCGTCATTCATCGTGGAGGGCGTGGCCGAAGCCACGCGCGAGGACGCCTCGCTCGCCGGTGCGCCGGCTGCGGGAAGCGCGGGCTGCGCTTCGGAGCGCCGCTGCGGCGTGGTCTGCGAGGCGCCGCCCGACTTTCCGGCCTTTTCCAAATCCTGGAAGCGGAACTCGTTGTCTTCCTGCGTCTTGCGCAGCTGTTCCTGCAATTGCAGAACCAGGAAGGACAGCTCTTCCACCTTGCCGGTCAGCCGGCGCATTTCCTCTTCCATCTGGCTGATGCGCACGCTGGAATCGCCCATCTGCGCCATCAGCACGGGCGGCGCGGTCTCGCGCGGTTGGCTTTGCACCTGCCGGCCGCCGAGGCCGAACGGCAGGTCGAGCGCATGAGCCGGGCCGGCCAGAGCCCCCGCTGCAACCGTCATTGCGAGAAAGCGCGTGAGAAGCTTGCCAGCCATCCGAGAATCCCTTCCGGGCGCCGAAGGTGGGCCGCGATCCCGGCCGGATGCGTCTTCGGCGCCGTGTCGATGTCCACTTGTTTACGGGGTGTGAACGCGTCCAAAATTTGTCCGCTTCTATCACGCCGCCGGGTTCGGGAACGCAAAACGGCCCCGGAGGGCCGTTTCGACTGGAGGATTGTTGCCGAAATGCTTCAGGAACCGCTGCCCGAGAGCACGGTGACCGCGCGGCGGTTCTGCGACCAGCAGGAGATATCGTCGCAAACGGCGACCGGACGTTCCTTGCCGTAGGAGATCGTGCGCATCCGGTTGGACGACACGCCCTGCGAGGCCAGGAAGTCGCGCGTGGCGGCGGCGCGGCGCGCGCCGAGCGCCAGATTGTATTCGCGCGTGCCGCGCTCGTCGGCATGGCCTTCGACGACGATCTGATAGCGCGGATACTGGTTGAGCCACTGGGCCTGGCGGCTCAGCGTCTGCTGCGCGTCGGCGCGGATCGAGGTCGAGTCCGTATCGAAGAAGATGCGGTCGCCGACATTGACGGTGAAGTCCTGGCTCGTGCCGGGAGCGGCCGAGCCGCGACCATTGGCGCCGTTCGCGCCATAGCCACCGGCTCCGCCGGCACCACCCGCGCCGCCGAGGCCGAGGCCGGCCGCGTTGTCGGGAAGGGCGTTGTTCTTCTTGGCGCAGGCCGAGAGCGCCAGCGCAGCGACCAGCGCGAGGGCGATTCGACCATGGACCCCAGTAGCGATGCGGCGCATGGCCGTCTCCTTCGGTCAGTGGATAAGGATAGGGTCATTTACCATTTTCAGGGTTAACGACCGGTCAACAGAACGTTGATTGTTAAGTCTATTCGAGCGCCGGCGACCAGGCGGGGTCGGAGGCGAAGTTGGGCGTCGCGACACGCTGCTCGTTGCGGCCCGTCAGGTCGATCGAGAAGAGTTGCGGACCGCCGCCCTGATCCCGGAAGAACATGATGACGCGCCCGTTCGGCGCCCAGGTCGGGCCTTCGGCATGGAAAGACGAGGTCAGAATACGCTCGCCCGAGCCGTCCGGCTTCATGACGCCGATCTGGAACTGGCCGCCCGACTGTTTGGTGAACGCGATCAGATCGCCGCGCGGGCTCCAGACGGGCGTGTTGTAGCTGCCCTGCCCGAAGGAAATGCGCTGCTGGCCCGAGCCGTCGGCGTTCATCGTGTAGATCTGCGGCCGCCCGCCCCGGTCCGATTCGAAGACGATCTTCGAGCTATCGGGCGAATAGGACGGCGAGGTGTCGATGGCGTTGGTCGAGGTCAGGCGCGTGGTCGCGCGCGAGCGCAGGTCCATGGCGTAGAGATTGGCGTTGCCCTCCTGCTGAAGGCTCATCACCACCTTCTGGCCGTCGGGCGAGAAGCGCGGCGCGAAGGTCATGCCGGGGAAATTGCCCACGACCTCGCGCTGTCCGGTTTCGAGCTGAAGGAGATAGACGCGCGGCTCCCCCTTGCCGAAGCTCATATAGGTGATTTCCTGCCGGTTGGGCGAGAAACGCGGGGTGAGCACGAGGTCGCCGCCCTCGGTGAGATAGCGCACATTCGCGCCGTCTTGGTCCATGATGGCAAGGCGCTTGCGGCGCTTGTCCTTGGAGCCGGTCTCGTCCACGAAGACGATGCGGGTGTCGAAATAGCCCTTCTCGCCCGTCAGACGCTCATAGATGGCGTCGGCGATGATATGGGCGATGCGGCGCCAATTGTCGGGGCTGGCATAGAACTGCTGCCCGTCGAGCTGCGTGCCGGCATAGGTGTCCCACAGGCGGAACTCGACGCGCAGGCGACCGTCCGCTTCCGGCGTGACGCGGCCCGAAACGAGGGCCTGCGCGTTGATCACCGTCCAGTCCTGAAAGCGGGGCGTGGCATCCGGCGACAGGTCCTTCTGGATGAAGGCGGTCGGATTGATCGGCGCGAAGAGCCCGGAGCGCTTGAGGTCGGCGGCGACCACTTCCATGAGCTTGGCGCCCAGGCCATCGCGCGACTGGAAGGCCGGCAGCGCGATCGGCATCGGCTGCACATTGCCCTGATTGAGGTTGATCTCGACCTTCGCGTGAGCGGGCATGGCCGCGCCAAGGCAGGCGGCGGTGGCGGCGAGCGCGAGGCCGAGAGTCCGCAGGCTGAGGCGAAGGGTCGAAGAGGTCGTGCTGGGGCGAGTCATGGGATGGAACCTTCCCGTTCGGTCACCGGGCCTGTGTCGCGCTGTCAGGCGCACCCGTTGTCTCGGAAGCGATGGACGAGAGGACGGCCGGAACCGTCCCGAGGGATTGGAGGCTTAGAACATCTGGCTCGGATCGAAATTGACGGTGACTTCGGACCAGGTCTCGTATTTGTCGGCCGGCAGGTTGTAGGGCGCGCAGCGGCGAACCGCGCGCACCGCCGCCTCGGCCGCGGCGCGCTGGGCCGGGGACGAACCGCTGCCGGATTCGATCTGCGGCATGCCCTGCACCGCGCCGGACGGATCGAGCTGCATCGAAATCTTCACCTGGAAAGACCCGGCGTCGGAATTGCCGGCGGGCGGATTCCAGCACTTTGAAATCTGCCCTTTCAACGCGTCGATCTCGCTTTGAGACAGAGTGCCGCCAGTCTGCGTCTTTCCACCGAGCGAAGCGTGCTGGGTCGACCGCTTGGCACCGCCGCCAGTCGTTTCCTGCGTGTTCTTGAGAGCGGCCAGAACCGCGTCCTCGAGAGGATCGTTCTGCGAGTTGCTCTTGCCCGGCTTCTTGGCTTCCTTGACCTTCTCCTTAGAGGTCTCGGTGGACTTGGCCTTCTCGGTCGCCTTCGTCTTCTCTGGCGGCTTTTCCTTCACCGGCTCGGGCTTGGGCTCAGGCTTCGCCTCGGCCACCTTCACGGGCTCGGGCGGCTTGGGCTTCACCTGCGGCGCGGGCACGTTCTTGGGCGGCGCGGGCGGCTTTTCAGCCTCGGCCTTGGCGATCTCGGCGGCCAGCGGGTCGATCTCGGGCGTCGTGTCCTCCTCGGCCGAATCCTCTTCCGGCTCGGGCGGCTTGGGCTCGGGCGGCGGCGGGGTCGGCTCGGGCACGCGAGCGGGCGCGGGCTTCGGCTCGGGCTTGGGTTCCAGCTTCGGCTCAGGCTTGGGCTCGGGCGGCTGGGCGGCCGGCGGGGGCGGCGCGTCGTCCACCTTGGTCTTCTGCGTTTCGCGCGGCGCGGCCTTCGGCGCAGGCGGCGTCGGGAGATCGACCTCGTTGTCGCCGACATTCTGGGCCGGCATCGGGAGCTTTTCGGGCGTCTTGGTCGTCTGGGGCGCCGGCTTGTCGGTCTGCGGCGCCTTTTCGTCGCCGATCATCGACTGGCTGACCTCAGTCACCAGTTCCACGGGCACGGCTTCGCTGCCCATGTCCAGCTTTTCGGGCGCGCCCAACGACCAGAGCCCCCATGTGAGCACGAGGGCATGGACCGCAACGGAGGTGGAAAGCGACGACTTCATGATGCGTCAGCTCTTCGCCCCTGGCTTCGGCGCGCCTGCGTGAGAGGCCGCCTTTTCCTGGGATGTGACAAGTCCGATATTCTTGAAGCCGGCGGCCGAGATGCGGGCCATGACCTGCATGACCGTGCCGTAGCTCGCCTCGCCATCGGCGCGCAGGAAGATGCGCTCGTCATAGCCCGCTTCCGCGATGGCCTTGAGCTGCTCCACCACCGCATCCGCCTGGACCGGGCTTTCCTGAAGGTAGATTTCGCCGCCGCGCTGCACCGAGATGGTGATGGGCTGCTTGTCGGCGCTGAGCGCCTTGGCGGCCGTCTTCGGCAATTCCAGCGGCACGCCGACGGTCATCAGCGGTGCGGCCACCATGAAGATGATGAGCAGAACCAGCATGACGTCCACCATGGGCGTCATGTTGATTTCGGCCATCGGCTGCCGGCGCTTGCCGCGGCGGCGTCGTGATCCTCCGCCCGATGATGCGGCGCCCGTCGACATGCCCATAGTGTCTGGTCCCCTCGTCTATTCTGGCCAAAGGCGCGGCGCGATCAGCGGCCGGCGCTCGCCTTCTCGTCGATCTGACGCGACAGGATGGAGGAAAATTCGTCCGCGAAGGCTTCGAGCCGCATGCCGAGCTTGCCCGCATCCGCCGACAGCTTGTTGTAGGCGATAACGGCGGGGATGGCGGCGATGAGGCCGATGGCGGTCGCAAGCAGCGCTTCGGCGATACCGGGGGCGACGACGGCGAGGCTCGTCTGCTCCGACGCGGCGATGCCCTGGAAGGCGGTCATGATGCCGACCACCGTGCCGAACAGGCCGATGAAGGGCGCGGCCGAGCCGACGGTCGCCAGAAAACCGAGGCGCGATTCCAGCTCGTCCATCTCGCGGGCCATGGTCACGTCCATGGCCTTCTCGATGCGGGTCTGGAGGCCGATGGGCGAGCGGGCGCCCTTCTCGAAGCTCTTCTTCCATTCGCGCATGGCGGCGACGAACAGCGCGCCCATGCCGGACGTCTTGCGGTCGGACAGGGTGTGATACAGTTCTTCGAGCGACTGCCCGCTCCAGAAGGTGGATTCGAACGTGTTGAGCTGGCGGCGGAAGCGGCCGAACCGCGCCCATTTGTCGAAGATGATGGCCCAGGACCAGACGGACGCCGACAAGAGACCCAGCATCACGAACTTCACGACGAAGCCGGCCTGCCAGAAAAGTCCCATCAGAGACATGTCGCTGCCATGGGCGGCGAGCGCAGTCTGTGCGACGTCGTTCATTCCTCTGTCCCTCGAATTCGTGGGGCCGGCGATCGTCCGCGCAGCGGCGCCCTTTCGCACCCGCACGGTGCCGGCCTGACGGGCAGCGGCCCCGACGCGCCATTCCCCTAGGGCTCTTTCGCCGGGGATTCCGGTAAAAGAATGGCGCGACAAGGGCTTCGCCGCGATCCCATGAAGCACCGTTAGGGTTAACAATTCGTTTCGCCGGAGTGAGGAATAGCAGATTTCCCCTCGCGCTTCCGAATGTTCTACCGCAGTGCGGCGTGGATATCAGGCCTCGCCCGTGCTTGGCGCCGGCGTCAGGCGCTCGGCCACCGCCGGCGGCATCCGGCGCGGCTTACCGTCGGGCGAGATCACGGCGACCTTCACCCGCGCCTCGATCAGAAGCTCCTCGCCTTTCAGGATACGCTGGTCGAGAACCACCCGCGCGCCGCCCAGAAGCGCCGTGCGGGTCTCGACGGTCAACACATCGTCGATCCGCGCCGGACGCAGGAACTCGATTTCCATGCGCCGGACGGCAAAGGCCATGGGCTCGCCGAAAGCCCCGTCCATCAGCTCGCGATGGCCGATGCCGTGCAGGCGAAGATAGTCCGTGCGCCCACGCTCCAGAAAATGCAGGTAGCGGGCGTGGTACACGACGCCGGAAAAATCCGTGTCCTCGAAATAGACCCGCACGTCGAGGCGGTGGCCGAATTCGGTGAGCCGGCCTGCAAGTTGTTCGTTCATGCCGGCCTCATAGCGATCTTGTGATCGGGATGCCAGCGCGGCGGCCATCTGTCATCGCGCCGTCATGGACATGTCACCCCGCCGTCATGCCCGGATGCTTGACCGCGAGGGACGTCAGACCATCGGAACCGGAGTGTCCCATGCCGACCCGTCTTGCCATCTCGCTGGCGCTTCTCGCCTCGACGGCGCTGCCCGCTCTCGCGGAGCCCGTCTTCAACCGCGTCGCCGCCTTTCCGGTCGCCGCCAACCTGCCGGAGGAAACGGCGGGCGAGGTCCCGACATCGGCCGAGATCGTCACCGCCTCCGAAGACGGCATGACCCTCGTCTATTCCGACAGTCCGCATGGCGGCATCGGCTTCATCGACATCACGGACGCCCATGTGCCAAAACCCGCCGGCTATCTCAAGCTCGACGGCGAGCCGACCTCGGTGGCGGTCGCGCGCGGCAACGTTCTGGTGGCGCTCAACACCTCGGAGAACAAGGCCAATCCGAGCGGGCGTCTCGTCGCGGTCGATCTCGCCGGCCATGCGATCGGCGCGGCTTGCGATCTCGGCGGCCAGCCCGACAGCGTCGCCGTGTCGCCCGACCGCAGCTTCGCGGCCGTCGCGATCGAGAACGAGCGGGACGAGAAGGTCAATGACGGCGCCCTGCCCCAGATGCCCGCCGGATATCTCGCGCTGGTGCCGCTGAAGGACGGCACGCCGGACTGCGCCAACCTGCGGCGCGTCGACATGACGGGCCTGGCGGCCATCGCTCCCGAAGACCCCGAGCCCGAATTTGTCGACATCAACGACCAGAACGAAGTCGTCGTCTCACTTCAGGAAAACAACCACATCGTCATCGTGGACGGGGCGAGCGGCAAGATCAAAGGCCATTTCCCGGCCGGCAGCGTCGCGCTGGAAGGCGTCGATGCCGAGAAGGACGGCAAGCTCGACTTCACGGGCAAGATCGAGGCGCGCCCGCGCGAGCCGGACGCCGTGAAATGGCTGAAGGACGGGCGCATCGCCGCCGCCGACGAGGGCGACTGGAAGGGCGGCACGCGCGGCTTCACCATCTTCAATCATGACGGCAGCGTGTCCTACGAGTCGGGCGCGACGCTGGAGCGCGAGGTCGCGCGCATGGGCCACTTCCCCGAAAAGCGCGCCGACAAGAAGGGCATCGAACCCGAGGGCCTCGCCAAGGGCACGTTCGGCGGGCAGGACTATCTCTTCGTTCTGGCCGAGCGCGGTTCGGTGGTCGCCGTCTATCGCGACACCGGCGCCGCGCCGGAACTGATGCAGATCCTGCCGTCCGGCATCTCGCCCGAAGGCGCGGTGACGATCCCCGCCCGCAACCTTCTCGTCACCGCCAACGAGGCCGATCTCGGCAAGGACGGCGGCGCGCGCTCGCATGTCATGATCTACGAGCGGGCGGAGGGCGAGAAGGCCTATCCGACCATCGTCTCGATCGACGACAAGGCCGGCAACCCGATCGGCTTCGGCGCGCTTTCGGCGCTCGCCGCCATCGAGGGCAGGCCGAACCAGTTCTGGTCGGTCAGCGATAGCGTCTATGGCAAGATGCCGCGCATCTACATGATCGACGCCGCGACCAAGCCCGCGCGCATCGTCTCTGCCCTGAACGTGACGCGGGACGGCAAGCCCGCCGCCAAGCTCGACCTGGAAAGCCTGACGCCGGACGGCCAGGGCGGCTTCTGGCTCGGCAGCGAAGGCAACCCGGAAAAGGAGGTGCCGCATCTGCTGCTCCACGTGGACGGCAAGGGCGCCATCCTCGAAGAGATCGCCTTCCCGGAAAAGCTTCTGGAGTCGCAGACGCGCTTCGGCGCGGAGGGCGTGGCGCTCGCCAATGGCAAGGTTTGGCTCGCCATCCAGCGCCCCTGGAAGGACGATCCCAAGAACGAGACCAAGCTTCTTGCCTATGACCCGGCGACCAAGGAGTGGGGCGCGGTGCTCTATCCCCTCGACAAGCCGGCCGAGGGCGCATGGAACGGCCTGTCGGAGATCACCGTCCACGGCGACCATGCCTATTTCATCGAGCGCGACAACCAGATCGGCGACAAGGCCAAGCTCAAGGCCGTGACGCGCGTTCCCCTGTCGGAACTCAAGCCCGCCCCGCTCGGCGACAAGCTGGCCGTCGTGAGCAAGGAGACCGTGCGCGATCTCGTGCCCATCCTCGCCGAGGCGACCCATGGCTATGTCGTGGACAAGGTCGAGGGTCTGGCCATCGACGCCAAGGGCGAGATGACCATCGTCACCGACAATGACGGCGTGGATGAGTCCTCGGGCGAGACGCTGTTTCTCAAGATCGGCAATGTCAACGACAAGGCCGCCTCGCTCAAGAAGTGAGGTCGAGGCCCGCGAGGCAAAGGGGCCGGTGGATCACCCGCCGGCCTCTACGTGGGGCGGTCAAACGCCGCTGAGCAGGATCACGGTCGGCACTTTCGGCAAGGTTCGGGCGGAGAGTGTCAGCGAAGCCTCGGCCCGCCGATCCACGACGAAATCGGGAATCTGCTCCAGAAAGCGCTCGATCGGCGTCCTGAAGCGGTGCATCGGCAGCACGACAGACGAATGGAGCCGCGCGGCGATCTCGCCCATGCCCTTCTGGCTCAGGGTCCAGGACCCGTCCACCGGCACCATCAACACGTCGAGCCGGCCGATCGCGGCGTAATCGTCCTCGGTCAGCTGATGGTGGAGATGTCCGAGATGGCCGATGCACAGGCCCGCCACCTCGAAGATGAAGATGGAATTGCCGTCCGCCTCGAACGTGCCGAAGCGGTTGATGTCGGTCGGCACGTTGCGGATCAGGACATCGCCCACGGTGACGTTGTGTTGGGCCGGCCCGCCCGCCGGATTCCAGCCGCGCAGCACCGTGCCGATGCCGGGATCGGGAAACTCGGTGTAGTGGGTCGAATGCGCCTTGTTCATCGTCACGACGTCGGGCACACGGCCCTCGCCGGAAAAGCCGGCATAGTCGGTGGCGACGCGCACCCCCTCCCCGCTCTCGATCAGATAGGTCGCGTGATGGACATAGGTGATGCGCACCTCGCCCCGCTCGCGCGCGGCCACGCGATAGGGCGCGTCCAAGGAGGCGTAACGGACCCCGGCGCGCTCGGCGATGGCAAGGCATGTGCTCGGCGTCTCCTCCCGGTCTTGAGCCATCGCGCCCGAAGATAGCCAGAGAAGAGGCAGAGCCAGAAGAAGCCGTCGCATCGCGTCACCTTTCGGACGGAGGCATTTGCTTCTGCGAGCTTATCGCTTGGGATATTCCGGCCAAGTCATATTCCCGCGAGCGCGACCCTTGCCGAAGCTGGACGATGGCGGCGCGAAAACCTATAGAACCTTCATTCATCTGAAATCTTGACGAGACAGGTGCCCCGATGGCCGGTCATTCCCAATTCAAGAACATCATGCATCGCAAGGGCCGGCAGGACGCCGTGCGCTCCAAGATGTTCTCCAAGCTGGCGCGCGAAATCACCGTGGCGGCCAAGAGCGGCACGCCCGATCCCGACATGAACCCGCGTCTTCGCCTGGCGATTAACAACGCTAAGGCGCAGTCCATGCCCAAGGACAATATCCAGCGCGCCATCTCCAAGGGCTCGGGCGCCGATACCGAGAACTATGACGAGGTCCGCTACGAGGGCTATGGCCCGGGCGGCGTCGCCGTCATCGTCGAGGCGCTGACCGACAATCGCAACCGCACCGCCTCCAATGTGCGCTCCTACTTCACCAAGTCGGGCGGTGCGCTCGGCGAAACCAATTCGGTCTCCTTCCTGTGGGATCGCATCGGCGAGATCGTCTATCCCGCCAAGGTCGGCGATGCCGACAAGGTGATGGAAGCGGCGATCGAAGCGGGCGCGGACGATGTGGCGAGCGACGAGGACGGCCACCGCATCCTCACCGCCTTCGCCGACCTCGGCGACGTGTCGGCCGCCCTCGAAAAGACGCTGGGCGAAGCCGAGAGCGTCAAGATCATCTGGCGCCCGCAGACCGGCGTGCCGGTGGACGAGGAAAAGGCGCAGAGCGTCCTGCGCCTCATCAACAATCTCGAAGACGATGACGACGTGCAGAACGTCTACGCCAATTTCGAAGTGGACGAAGAGGTCATGGCGAAGCTCTCCGCCGCCTGACGTCTTCCGCATGCGAGTTCAAAGGCCGCGCCGGCGCCACGCCGCGCGGCCTTTTTCGTGGCTCAGCTTTTGGGCGGCGTCGGCGTGAGCCGCGCCTGCGCCGCAGGCACGATCGTCTCCGACACGAGCCGATGAAGATCGGCCACATAGCCCGAGCGCGCCGAGGGCTGGCCTTCGTCCGAAGTGATGGCGACGGTCAGCTCAAGGTCGGGGATGACGTAGATCATCTGCCCGCCATAACCCCAGCCATAGAAGCCTTCATGGCCTGCGAAGCGGTCGATGAACCAGCCATAGCCATAGCGCCCGTCATGGAAACGCGAGGTGGTGCGCGGCGTCCAGCTCTGCTCGATCCACGCCTCCGACAGAACGCGCTCACCCGCTGCATTCACCCCACCGCGCCGGTAGAGTTCGCCGAAGGCCAGAAGCGAGCGCGGCGTCATGGCCATCTGGTTGCCGCCGAGATAGATGCCTTGCGGATCGCGCTCCCAATCGCTCACCCGCACGCCCGCCGGCCCCAGCCAGTCGCGCGACAATTGAAGCGTCGAGCGCCCGGTCGCCTTGGTCAGGATCGCCGAGAGAAGATGGGTGGAGCCGGTGGAATAAAGCATCGGCCCGCCGGGATCGGTGACGAAGGGCCGGCGCAGCGCATCGCGAACCCAGTTTCGCGAGGAAATCCAGGCCCCGTAATTCCCGCCCGAAGTGCGCTCCAGCCCGGCCTGCATCGACAGGAGATGGCCGACCGTGATCTGGTTCAGGCGCGAATCGGGATCGGCGGGAAAGTCGGCCCGCAGAAAATCCGCGATCGACTGGTCCGTCCCTTTGATCGCGCCCTTGTCGATGGCGATGCCGACGAGTGCGGCGATCACGGATTTCGACGCCGACTTGATGTTGGTCGCCCGGTCGGTCCGGTTGCCGCGAAAGCCCTGATCGAGCAAGGTCTCGCCGCCCTGCGCGATCAGCAGCGTTTCGAGCGGCTCGAGCGCCTCGGCCCGTATCCATACCGCTTCGAAGCTCGGGGCGGTCGGGCTCGGCGGCACAGCGCCTCGCGCATCGGCAGGTACGGCCGAGGGCTCGGAGCCCGGCGGCCTCTCCTGCGCAAGGGCGGGTGAGGAAAGAAGCCCGCCAGAGAGAGCGAGCGCCAAAGCGATTTTCGAGATCATGTTCGTCAGATGGAGACGGGTGAGCCTGCCCGACAGGGCGCGTCACCGCAACTTGATCCCGGAGCCGTTCCGCTTCGTTTTCGATCCGTTCACTCTTTGTCTTTAAATCCAGAATCCGTTAGGCAAGGCGGAGACAGGATCATGCTGCAGGAGCGGACCATCAGGATCATCGGAATCGATCCCGGCCTTCGCCGCACCGGCTGGGGCGTGGTGGAAACGCTCGGCAACTCGCTGCGCTTCGTGGCGAGCGGCACGGTCACGTCGGACGCCAAGATGGACCTCGCTTCCCGCCTGCGGCAGCTCTACGATGGGCTCTCGGCCGTGATCCATCATCACCTGCCGGACGAGGCGGCGGTGGAGCAGACCTTCGTCAACAAGGATGCCGTCGCGACCCTGAAGCTCGGTCAGGCACGCGGCATCGCCCTGCTCGTTCCCGCGCTCGCCGGCCTGCCTGTCGCCGAATATGCGCCGAACGCCGTCAAGAAGGCGGTGATCGGCGTTGGTCATGGCGAGAAAGCGCAGATTCATATGATGGTGAAAGTGCTGATGCCCCGCGCTACGTTCGAGGGGGACGATGCGGCCGACGCGCTCGCCATCGCCATCTGCCACACCCATCATCGCCAGTCGGCGCAAGCGCGCGCGGCCTTTGCGGGCCTGTGATGTTCTTGACTTGTTCACCCCGCCATTATAGGTAATACTTCAAGGTATTACTTGACGGGGATCGGCTCATGCGCGTGACGGAAAAGGGGCAGGTGACGATCCCCAAGCCGATCCGGGACAAGCTCAGCATCGGTCCTGGGAGCGAAGTCGCTTTCGTGGATCGCGGTGACTTCGTCGAGCTTGTGCGAGGTGAAGCTGTTCACGACTCGCAAACCCGTCGGGAAGAAATCAGCAAGGCGATCGCCGCCATGCGTGGATCGCGCGATTTCGATGGCCTGACGACGGATGAGTACATGGACACAATCCGGGGACCGCGTGACGATCTCGACCCTCGTTGATTCCAACATCCTGATCGACATTCTCAATCCGCGCTCCCTGCCGGAGCATCAGGACTGGTCGGCCACGTATCTTCACGACGCGGCGCTGCGCGGCCCTCTCTACATGAGTGCCGTTGCCTGGGCGGAAATCTCGCAGCCATATCAGGACGAACAGATGCTCGTGACCATTCTGCGTCCCTTCGGCTTCGTCTATGAGCCCTTGCCATTCGAAGCCGCCTATCCCGCAGGGCAGGCTCAAACGCTTTACCGCCGACGCGGCGGACGACGCGACCGCACCCTGCCCGACTTCCTGATCGGCGCTCATGCCCAAACCGCCGGTCATCGCCTCCTGACGCGCGATGCCAGCCGCTACCGCGCCTATTTTCCCGACCTCACCATCATCTGCCCGGAGACGCATCCTTGATCGGCAAGCTCAAAGGCACCGTGGACGAAGCGGACGAGGAAAGCGTGACGGTGGACGTGCATGGCGTCGGCTATGTCGCCTTCTGCGGGGCGCGCACGCTGGCGCAACTGCCGGGGCGCGGCGAAGCGGCCGAACTCTTCATCGAGACCTATGTGCGAGAGGACATGATCCGCCTCTATGGTTTCGCCACCAAGGCCGAGCGCGAATGGTTCCGCCTGCTCCAGAGCGTGCAGGGCGTCGGGGCCAAGGTGGCGCTGGCCGTGGTCGGCACGCTGACGCCGGGCGACCTCGCCAATGCCGTCGCCTTGCAGGACCGCGCGACCGTCTCGCGCGCGCCGGGCGTCGGGCCGAAGGTTGCCGCGCGCATCGTCGCCGAGTTGAAAGACAAGGTTCCGGCCTTTTCGGGTGCGGCGGGTGAAGAGTCGCTCGGCCTCAAGCGCGACATTGGCGAGGGTGTCGCGCCCGCCCCCGTGGCGGATGCGGTGTCGGCGCTGGTCAATCTCGGCTATTCGCGTGAGCAGGCGGCGAGCGCCATCGCGACAGCCCTCAGGGAAGCCGGCGAGGACGCAGCCTCAACCGCCCTGATCCGGCTCGGCCTGAAGGCGCTCAGCCGCTAGGGCGCCGGTTGACCGGAGCGATCCGGGGCCTTTGATTTTACCGCATGATCCGATGGCGGGGTCCTACCGCCCCCCGGACATGCTCTCATCGCAAGCCCGCCCTGCCCTTCGGGCCGACGCGGAACGGACCCGACCCATGAGCGACAACCGCCTGATCACTCCTGAAAAGCGCGGCGAAGACGTCGATAGCACGCTGCGGCCGCAGCGGCTGGACGATTTCGTCGGGCAGGCGGCGGCGCGCGCCAACCTGAAGATCTTCATCGAAGCGGCCAAGACGCGCGGCGAGGCGCTCGATCACGTGCTCTTCGTCGGCCCGCCGGGCCTGGGCAAGACGACGCTGGCGCAGATCATGGCCAAGGAACTCGGCGTCAATTTTCGCTCAACCTCCGGCCCGGTCATCGCCAAGGCGGGCGACCTCGCCGCGCTTCTGACCAATCTCGAAGAGCGAGACGTTCTCTTCATCGACGAGATTCACCGGCTGAGCCCGGCAGTGGAGGAAATCCTTTATCCCGCCATGGAGGATTTCCAGCTCGATCTCATTATCGGCGAAGGGCCGGCGGCACGCTCGGTGAAGATCGATCTGTCGAAATTCACGCTGGTGGCGGCGACGACCCGTCTCGGCCTACTGACCACGCCCCTGCGCGATCGCTTCGGCATTCCCGTCCGCCTGAATTTCTACACGGTGGACGAGCTCGAACATATCGTGAAGCGCGGCGCGCGGCTGATGAGCCTTCCCATGAGCGAGGACGGCGCGCGGGAAATCGCGCGGCGCGCGCGCGGAACGCCCCGCATCGCCGGCCGTCTGCTGCGCCGCGTGCGCGATTTCGCAACCATGGCCGGCGCCGAGATCGTGGACCGGCGCACCGCCGACGAGGCGCTCACGCGGCTGGACGTGGATTCGCTCGGGCTCGACCAGCTCGACCGGCGCTATCTCGACCTGATCGCCCTGAATTTCGGCGGCGGCCCGGTCGGCATCGAGACGATCGCTGCTGCCCTGTCGGAACCGCGCGACGCGATCGAGGACATCGTGGAGCCCTATCTTCTTCAACAGGGCTTCATCCAGCGCACCCCGCGCGGACGCCTCCTGACCCAGCACGCCTTCCGGCATCTCGGGCTGGCGGTCCCGGCGACCTATCAAGGCGTGCAGTCGAGTCTGTTCGAAAGCGGCGACGAAGACTGAGACGGGCAAGGCGTCAACGCGGAGCCGGGTTCGCTCGACGGGGCGCGGAGGCCAGTGCCCGAGAAGCAGCGGCGGATTCGTACAGCCCAGCATGGCAGTTTGAGGTCGCCTGCCCCTCACCCCTCGCTTTCGCGGGCATTGGGGTCATCGTCCCGCTCCTCCCGGTCGCGCTCGAACAGAGCCGCGCCCGGTTCGCGGTCCACGTCGTCATCGAGTTGCACGACGGCGGACGAGCGAAGCTTGGCGCCGGGATGAAGATGCAGATGGAGCGCGCCGGGAGTCGAGGTCGCGAACCCGATCCCAGCCAGCAACAGACCCACGACATGATGACGACGTTTGAATGGCATAGACCCCCGGCCACAAAACGTGCTGGCGCTGCCGCGCCTCTGTCCCGCATTGCACAAGACACGGCGTTCGGGGCGCCAATAGGGCGCTCCCGCCCAAGGGCTGCCGCTTGGCTACCAGAAGCTGGGGACGACCTCTTCGAGCCTTGGCCCGATCCGCACGGCCGACACCTTTTCGGCGAGCCCCGTGCGGTCGGAAATCTCCACCGCGAGGCCGCAGATCGTCGCCGGGCCGCTCGCCGCCTCAAAGCGCCCGCGCGGAATGCGCGTCAGAAAGCGGTTCAGCGGCTCTTCCTTCTCCATGCCGAGCGAGGAATCATAATCGCCGCACATGCCGGCGTCCGACTGATAGGCCGTGCCGTTGACGAGGATCTGGTGATCGCCCGTCGGGACATGCGTGTGCGTGCCCACCACGACCGACACGCGCCCGTCGAGATAATGGCCCATGGCGAGCTTCTCGCTCGTCGCCTCGGCATGCATGTCGATGATGATGGCGTCGGCCTGCTCGCCGAGCGGACAGGCCGAGACGATCTCGCCCGCCGCGCGGAACGGGTCGTCCAGTTCGGGGTGCATAAAGGCGCGGCCCATGAGATTGGCGACGAGCACGCGTGCGCCGTTGCGCGCCTCATAGAAGCCCGAGCCCTTGCCGGGCGTGCCCGGCGGATAATTGGCCGGGCGCAGGAAACGGTCCTGCCGCGCGGCGAAGACCAGGGCCTCGCGCTGGTCGAACACATGGTTGCCGGTCGTCATGACATCGGCGCCCGCGCTGATCGTGTCCTCGAAGATATCTTCCGTGACGCCGAAGCCGCCGGCCGCGTTTTCGCCGTTCACGACGGCGAAATCGAGCTTCCAGTCGGCGATCAGCCGCGGCAGCTTTTCAAAGACCGCCATGCGGCCGGTGCGGCCGACCATGTCACCCAGAAACAGAAATCTCATGCGTTGGACGCCCTTTCGGCGGCAGCGAGTTTGGCATCCTGCAATCGGGCCAGAGCCGCCTTCACGGCAGCGCGCGCACCGACGCGATCCACCCAGGCGGCGAGCGCGGGAAAGCGCGCGGCCGCATCGAGGTCGCGCAGACCCGAACGCGCCCAGCTCCAGTTCATCATGTCGGCGATGGAATAGTCCCCCGCGAGATAGTCGGCCTGCGACAGTCTCGCATCGAGAACGCCGAGCAGCCGCTCGCTTTCGCGCTCGAAGCGGCGGATCGCGAAATCGCTGCGCTCTTCGGCATTCTTGAAATAATGGATCTGCCCGATCATCGGGCCTGTGCCGCCGGCCTGAAAGAAGGTCCAGGCGAAAGCTTCCGAGCGCGCGGGGCCGGACGCGGCCAGGAAGCGGCCGGTCTTTTCGGCAAGATGCACGAGGATCGCGCCGGACTCGAAGACCCGGTGCCCCTCTCCCGCCTCGCGATCCACGATGGCCGGGATGCGCCCGTTCGGGTTGATCGCAAGAAAGCCGGATTCTTTTTGTTGTCCGGTCGAAATATCGACGAGACGCAGGTCGTAGTCGAGCCCGCACTCCTCCAGCATGATCGCCGGCTTTTCGCCGTTCGGCGTGGTCCAGGTGTACAGCTCGATCATGAGCACGCTCCGATTTCCCGATATTCGATCAGCTAGCGCAGGATCGGGCAAAGGGGGAATGATTTTTGACGAAAACCATCCCGGCGGATTCATCACCGGGGCGACGCCCCTTCGGGCATGAAAGAGAATTTGCGTGACGACCCGTTTCTCCCTGCCTGTGATCGCCGTGCTCCTGAGCGGCCTCGCCCTTTCGGGCTGCGTCACCGCCAAGCCGGTGGACACCAGCCAGACCCAGCCGGCCGCCATCGGGCGCGACCAGGCGCTGGCCCTCGTCAATGATTTCCGCGCCCAGAATGGCGTGAAGCCGCTGCGCATCAACGAGAAGCTGATGCAGGCCGCCGCCTGGCAGACGGCCGCCATGGCCGAGCGCAACAAAATGGACCATCAGGTGGCCGGCGCGCTACCGGGGCGCGTCGCGCGCTTCGGCTACCAATGGAGCACGGTGGCCGAGAATATCGGGCGCAACTATGCCGATTACGGCGCGGCCATGGTCGGCTGGATCAACTCGCCCGGCCACCGTAAGAATCTCCTCAACCCCAACGTCACCGAAATCGGCTTCGCGGGCGGACGTCTGCGCGAGGGCGGCCCGGCCTATTGGACGCAGATCTTCGGCGCGCCAAAGCCTGACGCGCCCCGGCTGGTCAGCCAGAAGCCGATGCGCTGGGGTCCAGAACTCCGCTTTCCCTGACGATCCGGTCGAGGAATCGATCCCCCGCCGTCATCGGCACGGCGGGCACTTCCTGCACGTCGAAGGCGAGGCCCCAGGTCTCCACCGAGGCAAGACGCGCGATGGCGCGGTCGTAGAAGCCCTTGCCATAGCCGATGCGCCCGCCGCGCCGGTCGAAGGCCAGCAAGGGAACCAGAAGCAGGGTCGGGTTCAGTTCCGGCGCGTCCTCGCCCGGCCCGTGCGTACCGAAGCCCTGCGACACGAGAGGCGCACCGCGCAGGAGTTCGCGGAACACGAGATCACCTGCCACGATACAGGGCAGCGCCAGACGCGCGCCACGATCCTGCAACCGAGCCATGAGCGGGCGGGCGTCGATCTCGGAGCCGATGGGGAGAAAGCCGCCGATGACGGTTCCCGGCTCGAAGCGAAGCACGGCCTCAGTGTGATCGGCGATCGCGAGCGAGGCCTCGATGCGTGCGCTAGCGGACATCGCATCGCGCAGCGCCATCATGCGCCGGCGCAGAAGGCTCTTGTCGATCATGCCGTCGCTCATTCCTGCCTCCCTTTTGATAGGCCAGAAGGCTTTAGCAGCCTTCCGATGAGCGGGCCAAGAGCGCGCGCCTCGGGCATGAGAGAGAAGCGAAGGAGAAAGGGAGGAAGTGGCGAGCCGCCTCGGCCGATGAGAAAGTCGATCCCGGGAACCTACAAAGTAGGTGGGCGCCGTGTGCCGCAGTCCACGGACCGCAGCAGGGACAGCTCCCTAAGGGATGAGTAAGGCCCCGGGGAATAAGTTATCCCTGTCGAACCGCACAGCCCGCCGGGACCGAATATAGGCCGCCGCCGGCGCGAGCGCCAGAGGCGCGATCACCGATAAAGAAGCTTTTCCGGCAGACGCCGCCGGGTCTCCCAGCCCGCGCGCTGAAGCTCGGGGGTGTCGCTTTCCAGCATGGGAAATCCCAGGCAGAAATAACCGATGAAGCGCCAGGATTCCGGCACGTCCAGAACATCGCGCAGGGTCGCGGGATCGAGGATCGACACCCAGCCGAGGCCCAGTCCCTCGGCGCGCGCGGCCAGCCAGAGCGTATGGACGGCCAGCGCCGCACTATAGGTGGCTGTCTCCGGCATACTCCGCCGGCCGAGCCCGTGGCCCTGTTCGGGATCGCCTTCGGCAAAGACGGCGAACTGCACGGGCGCCGCTTCCATGCCTTCGAGCTTCAGCCGGGCATAAAGCGCCGCGCGCTCAGCCGTTTGAGCGCAGGCGGCTTGCGTATTGCAGCGCTGGAAGTCGGCGCGGATCGCGGCCCGCCTGGTGGGATCGGCCACCACCACGAAACGCCAGGGCTCGCTGAGACCGACGGAGGGTGCGAGCGTCGCGATTTCGAGAAGGCGCTCCAGCGTGCCATCCGGCAAGGCATCGGGGCGGAAATGCCGGACATCGCGCCGCCACTGGAACAGTCGCAGAAGCTCGGCCCGGAAGCCGGCGTCGAAATTCATGGTCAGCGCCCGGTCTCCAGCCGCTCGGCAATCCGCTCCACGATCTCGCTGACGCCCAGGAGATGCTCCACCAGCCGCTGGTCCCCCGTGGCGGCAGCCCGCAGGGCCGCCTGCTCTTCGGCCACATGGAGGCGCGCCACTTCGGCTTCCAGTTCGGCCACGCGCCGGCGCTGCTCGGACAGTTCGTCATTGACCATGATCGCGGCCATGACCGACAGGCGCAGCTCGCCGATCTCGCCGAACGAGCCGCGCAACTCGTTGATGCGCGCGTCGATATCGGCGGCCAACGATGTCAGATGCGCTTCCTCGCCCTCGGCACAGGCCATCCGGTAGGTCTTGCCATCGATGGTAACGACGATCTGGGGCATGTCTGTCCTTGGGTGGGCGCGAGGGTCGGAAGGAGACGGCGGCCGCGCTAGCCCCGGCGCTGGGCCAGAACGTCGCGAATGGTCTCCATGGCGGCGACGAGACGGCGCGAGACTTCGCGATTGGCCGCATCGAGACGCGAGGCGCGCGTCAGCGCCGTGTCCAGCTCGCCGGCGAGGCGCGAGCGGTCGGCGGTCATGCGCTGCACCTCCTCCTCGGCGGAAATCACGACATGGTCGCGCGACAGACGGCGATCCACCGCGCGCTCCAAACGTTCCAGAGACGCTTGCAGGCGATTCGTGGCGTCGGTCAGCGGCCCCGCGTCCGGCATGAAAACCCCTTTTCCCGTCGTGCTTCCAACCTCTTGCACGCTCGGTTTCATTCACAGAAGCCAAGCTGCCGAACCGCTTTAACGGGAACGCAAGGGCGTGAAAAGCTTTTCCACCGCCGGAGCTTCGCGTTGCGCCAATTGACATGCGCGAAGAACCTATGATGAGTGCGCGCGAACGCGCCGTGCCGCTTCGGCAGGGCGCATCGGGAGGACGTCGAACCCATGCCTTTCGCCCAGAGGCCCGCTTCCCCCTCGCGCCCGGCCGCAAGCCGTTTGAGCGCGTTCGGCGCGCCCGGTGCGGCGGGCATCGCCCTCTCCTGACCTTGTTTTGCCCGGCGCCCGCCGGCGCCACGCCATCTCAGCCCGCTGCGCCCTCCGGAGCGTCGGCGAATTCGGACGAAGCTTCCCGCCTCGTCCTTCAGGAAAGGAAGACCATGGCAGTACGTGTCGCCATCAACGGATTCGGCCGCATCGGCCGCAACGTTCTCCGCGCCATCGTGGAGTCGGGCCGCACCGACATCGAGGTCGTCGCGATCAACGATCTCGGCCCGGTGGAAACCAACGCCCACCTCATCCGCTACGATTCGGTCCATGGCCGCTTCCCCGGCACGGTGAAGGTCGACGGCAACACGATCGACGTCGGCCGCGGCCCGATGCGTGTGACCGCCGAGCGCGATCCCAAGAATCTCCCCTGGGGCGAGATGGGCATCGACATCGCGATGGAATGCACGGGCATCTTCACCGACCCGGCGAAGGCCTCGGCCCATCTCGAAGCCGGCGCCAAGAAGGTGCTGATCTCCGGCCCGCTGACCAACGCGGCGGACGAGAAGACCGTGGTCTTCGGCGTCAACCACGACACGCTGACGGCCAACGACAAGATCGTCTCCAACGCGTCCTGCACGACCAACTGCCTCGCGCCGGTCGCCAAGGTCCTGCATGAAGCGATCGGCATCGACACCGGCTTCATGACGACGATCCATTCCTACACGGGCGACCAGCCGACGCTCGACACGATGCACAAGGACCTCTACCGCGCCCGCGCGGCGGCCTTGTCGATGATCCCGACCTCGACCGGCGCGGCCAAGGCGCTCGGCCTCGTCCTGCCCGAACTCAAGGGCAAGCTCGACGGCTCGTCCATCCGCGTGCCGACCCCGAACGTCTCGGTGGTGGACTTCAAGTTCGTCGCCAAGCGCGCCACCACGATCGAGGAAGTGCAGAACGCTATCCGCGCCGCCGCCGATGGCCCGCTGAAGGGCATTCTGGGCTACACGCTCGATCCGAACGTCTCGCACGACTTCAACCACGACCCGCATTCCTCGGTCTTCGCGATGGATCAGACCAAGGTCATGGACGGCACCTTCGTGCGCATCCTCTCCTGGTACGACAACGAGTGGGGCTTCTCCAACCGCATGTCGGACACCGCCCTCGCCATGCACAACGCGGGCTGAAACCCATGAGCTTCCAGCCCCTTCTCGCGCGCGATGTCCGCTGGGCGCCCGTGTCCGGGGCGGGGCTGGAGCATCTGCATCTGACGACGACGCCGGACGGCGTCGTCGCTCGCTCCGTCGTCATCGGGGAGCGTGGCGGCCGGCCGTACGGCGTGTCCTATGAAATCCGCCTCGATGCCGAATGGCATGTCGAGAGCTTCGAGATCCGCGCCGCGCATGGCGACCGGCTGGCGCTGACGCAGAGCGCGCCGGGCTTCTGGATCGGCTCTGATGGCACCGAGCGCGCGGACCTTGCCGGCTGCATCGACATCGACCTTGCCGGCACGCCCTTCACCAACACGCTGCCGATCCGGCGCCTCGACGAGCGCTTGGCGGAGCCGACCGAGCTTCGAATGCTCTACGTACCCTTCGACACGTTCGAGCCGGTTGTGGACGCGCAGCGCTACACCGAGATTTCCGAGCGCCTGTTCCGCTACGAGGCGGTGGATCGCAGCTTCGCGGCGGACCTACCCGTCGACGAGGACGGGCTCGTGCTCGACTATCCGACCCTGTTCAAACGCCTTTAGAATTCACGCGTCCAACCACGCTTTTCCTTGCTTTGGAGCCATGAGATGACCCTCTTCAAGACGCTCGACACTGCCGACCTTCAGGGCAAGCGCGTTCTCGTGCGGGTGGATCTCAACGTTCCCATGAAGGACGGCAAGGTGAGCGATGCCACGCGCATCGACCGCATCCTGCCGACGATCAGAGAGATTTCCGAAAAGGGCGGCCGCGTTCTGCTTCTCGCCCATTTCGGCCGGCCCAAGGGCAAGGTCGATCCCGAGCAGTCGCTCGGCCCCATCGCGCCGGTTCTGGCGGAAAAGCTCGGCCGTCCGGTCGGCTTTGCGGAAGACTGCGTCGGCCCGGTGGCGGACGGCATCGTCGCCAATATGCAGGATGGCGACGTCCTCCTGCTCGAGAACACGCGCTTTCATGCCGGCGAGGAAAAGAACGACGAGGCTTTCGTCTCGCAGCTCGCCTCGCTGGGCGATGTCTATGTGAACGACGCCTTCTCGGCCGCGCACCGCGCCCATGCCTCGACCGAAGGCCTCGCCCATCACCTGCCCTCCTATTGCGGGCGCACGATGCAGGCCGAGCTGGAAGCGCTCGAAAAGGGCCTCGGCAACCCGGAAAAGCCTGTCATCGCGATCGTGGGCGGTGCCAAGGTCTCGACCAAGATCGACCTTCTCCAGAACCTCGTCGCCAAGGTGGACTGCCTCGTGATCGGCGGCGGCATGGCCAACACGTTCCTGGCCGCGCAGGGGATCGATGTCGGCAAGTCGCTCTGCGAGCATGATCTCGCCGACACCGCGCGCCAGATTCTGGAAAAGGCCAAGGCGGCCAACTGCACGATCCTGCTGCCGACCGATGCGGTCGTGGCGCGCGAGTTCAAGGCCAATGCCGCGAACGAGACGGTGTCTGTCTCCGCCGTTCCGTCCGACGCCATGATCCTCGATGTCGGCCCCGCCAGCGTCGAGGCGATTTCGGCCTGGATCGACAAGTCGAAGACCCTCGTCTGGAACGGCCCGCTCGGCGCGTTCGAAATCGAGCCCTTCGACAAGGCGACCATGGCAGCGGCGCGCCATGCGGCCGACCGCACGGATGCTGGCCAGCTCGTGTCGGTCGCCGGCGGCGGCGATACCGTGGCCGCGCTCAATCAGGCCGGCGTGGCCGAGCGCTTCACCTATGTCTCGACGGCGGGCGGCGCCTTCCTGGAATGGATGGAAGGCAAGGCCCTGCCGGGCGTCGAAGCGCTCAAGGCCTGATTCACTCGAGAAAGGGGCGTTTTTCGTGAAGGATACGCTTCTCTCCTGGCTGCTCCTGCCGGTCTATATCTGGCAGGGCATCGGCATTCGCCGCCGCATCGAGCGAATGCCGCCGGCGGCCGGCCCTCATAGCGGGCAGGTCGGCGCGGGCGAGGACGCGCCCGCCATTCGCCTCCTGTTGATCGGCGATTCCTCGGCGGCCGGCGTCGGCGTGGACCGGATCGAGCAAAGCCTCGCGCCGCGTCTGGCCGAGCGCCTCTATGCGCTGACGGGCGCGGTGGTCGCGTGGCGCGCGGCGGGTTCGAATTCGGCGGTCTGCGCCGAGGTGCGCGATTTCGTCGTGCCCAATATCGCGCGCGAGGGCTTCACCCATATCGTCTTGTCGATCGGCACGAACGACGTGAAGAACTTCCACTCGGCGCGCCGCTTCAAGCGCAGCTTCGGTACGCTGCTTTATGCGCTGCGCGCCCGCTGGCCGGAGGCGCGCATCGTCTGGTCGCCGCCGGTGGACATGCTGCGCGTGCCCGCCCTGCCGCGCGGCCTCGCCCTCGTGCTGGAACTGCGCAGCCGCATTCTGAGGCGCGTCGGAACGCGCCTCTGCCTGGAACGTGGGGCCATTCCCGCGACGCAAATCCCCCGCGTCGAGCCGGCCGGATTCTCGCGCGACGGGTTCCACGCCTCGGTGGAGGGACACGCCTATGTGGCCGGCCATCTAGCGGCCTATGTGCTGGGCGACGTGACCCACGCCTAAGCCGATCGGTGGCGCGCGAGCGGTTCGATCACGCGGCCGGGCCAAAACGAAACAAAGCTTAAGAAAATTTCATCGGGCACGATGCAGTCGCGCATGATTCGCGCCGCACTCTATGCTTAAGAGCAGCGCTTAGCGCAGCCCTTCACGGTTTCAAGAGTTCGAAGTGAACTTTTGGAGCCCGGCGAAAGAAAGCCGCGCAGCCCGCTTTCAGCCTTCGCCCCGATGCGGTCGGCGCGACTTCGGATGCCTCGCCATGTCTGCCCTGTCCAAGACCCTGTCCGCCTATGCCCAAGCCCTCGCCCTCCTCGCCCCCGAACGCGGCAAGGCGATCGGCATCGTCCTCGCCGGCATGGCGGTGGCCGGCATTCAGGTGGCCGAGCCCGTGCTCTTCGGCCATGCCATCAACGCGCTGCTTTCGGGCGGCAACGCGCTCTCGCTCGTCCTCGTCTGGGGCGCGGCGAGCTTCGTCTCCTTCCTGTCGGCCATGGTGATCTCGCTTCTGGCGGACCGGCTGATGCATCGCCGCCGCCTGTCGGCCATGGCGAGCTTTCTGGAACATGTCCTCGCCCTGCCCGCCTCGTTTCATTCGCGCTCGCAGTCGGGCCGGCTGATGCGGGTGATGATCTCGGGCGTCGATACGCTGTTCGGCTTCTGGCTGCCGCTATTTCGCGAGCAGATTGGCAATATGGTGGCGCTGACCATTCTGCTGCCCGTCGCCTTCTGGATGAACTGGCGCTTGGCCTCGCTGCTCGGCGTGCTGATCGTCGTCTATACGCTGGTCAATCTCGCCGTGGTGAAGCGCACCTCGGGCGGGCAGAACGAGGTGGAAGGTCACTTCACCGAGGTTTCGGGCACGGTCGGCGAACTCTTCGGCAATGTCTCGATGCTGCAAAGCTTCCTTGCTGTGCCGCGCGAACTTCATTCCGTGCGCTCGTCGCTCGACCGTATCCTCGCCGCGCAATATCCCGTTCTGAACTGGTGGGCGGTCATGTCGGTGCTGACGCGGGGCGCGTCGTCCATCTCGATCGTCTCGATCTTCGCCTATGGCGCCTTCCTGTCCTCGCGCGGTCAGGCTTCGGTCGGCGAGATCGTGTCTTTCGTGGGCTTCGCGACGCTCCTGATCGGCCGGCTCGACCAGTTCACCGGCTTTCTCATGGGCCTGTTTGGCCGCGCGCCCATGCTGGTGCAGTTTTTCGCCGTCCTGCGCGAACGCACCGATGTCGTGGAGTTCACGGACGCCCAGCCGCTGGCCATCACGGAAGGGCGCGTGCGCTTCGAGAACGTGACCTTCCGCTACCCGGAAGGCTCGGGCGCGGTGCGCGGTATCTCCTTCGAGGCCGCGCCGGGCGAGACGGTCGCGATCGTCGGCCCGACCGGCTCGGGCAAATCCACGGCGCTCGCCCTTCTCCAGCGCGCTTACGACCCCGAACAGGGCCGCATCACCATCGACGGGCAGGACATCCGCAACGTCACGCTGACCTCGCTGCGCGGCTCCATCGGTGTCGTGTTCCAAGAGGCCGGGCTTTTCAGCCGCACGATCCAGGAGAATATCGCGATCGGCCGGCCCGAGGCAACGATGGCCGAGATCGAGGAGGCCGCCCGGCTTGCCGGCGCGCTGGACTTCATCCAGCGCAAGGAGGACGGGTTCGCCTCCATGGTGGGCGAGCGGGGCGCAGGGCTTTCGGGCGGCGAGCGCCAGCGCCTTGCCATCGCCCGCGCGCTTCTGAAAGATGCGCCGATCCTGATCTTGGACGAGGCGACCTCGGCGCTCGACACGGCGACCGAGACCCGGCTTCAGGCCGCCTTGGAGCGGCTGCGCGCGGGGCGCACGACCTTCGTGATCGCCCATCGCCTCTCCACCATCCGCTCGGCCGACAAGATCATCGTGCTCGACGGCGGCCAGATCATCGAGACCGGCACGTTCGACGATCTGGTGGCGCAAGGCGGCGTCTTCGCGGGTCTGGCGCGCGATGCCGGCGTCTCCTCGCTGCGCCGGCCGCTGCCCGAAACGGCGCAGGACAATGAAGCCGAGACGACGTTCCGCGAGGCTGCGGAATAAGGTTAGGATGGAGCGGGGTCGGCCTCCCTCCTTTCCAAAAGGGCAGCGGGCTGGCAAGGGAGGAAACGTCATGCAGCCCCTGATCTTCATCAATCTGCCCGTGCGCGATCTGGCAGCCTCCATCGCCTTCTACGAGGCGCTCGGCTTCCGGCGGAATCCGCAATTCTCCGACGAGACGGCCGCCTGCATCGTGGTATCTGACGTGATCCACGTCATGCTGCTCACTCACGCCAAGTTCATGCAGTTCTCGCCGCGCCCGATCGCCGATGCACGCGCGAGCGCGCAGGCCCTGTTCTGCCTGTCGGCGGAGAGCCGCGCGGCGGTGGACGAGCTAGTCACCAAGGCCATTCAGGCCGGCGGCACGGCCGATCCGACGCCGACCCAGGAATTCGGCGTCATGTACGGTCGCTCCTACGAGGACCCGGACGGCCATATCTGGGAGGTGATGTGGATGGACCCGGCCGCCGTTGCAGGCGAACCGGCTTCGTCCTGACGCTCCCCTATTCCGACTCGTCCTCGTAGCCGACGAGATGCAGCGGGCGGGCGCGCACGCTGCGAAGCGCGCACCAGCGCACCAGGGCCTCTTCTCGCCCATGCGTGACCCAGACCTCCTGCGGGGCGATCTCCGCGATGGTCTCGATCAGCTCGTCCCAGTCGCAATGGTCCGAGAGGATCAGGGGCAGCTCGACGCCGCGCTGGCGCGCTCGCCCGCGCACGCGCATCCAGCCGGACGCGAAACAGGCGACCGGGTCTGGAAAGCGCCGCGCCCATTTGTCGGCAAAGGCAGACGGGGGGCCGACGACGATCGCGCCCGCGAACTCGCCCTTGGCCGCGCCCTCCTCGCTCTTGCCGCGCGCGATCGTGGCGGGGCGCAGGTCGCCGAGCGCGATGCCCTCGCTCTCGTAGAAGTCGCAGAGCTTCTTCAGCGCGCCGTGGATATAGATCGGCGCGTCATAGCCTTCCTCGCGCACCATGCGGATGACGCGCTGCGCCTTGCCCAGCGCATAGGCGCCAACGAGATGGGCGCGCTCGGGAAACTGCTTGGTGGAGGCGATGAGCTTGCGCACCTCGCCGCGCGAATCCGGATGGCGGAACACCGGCAGCGCGAAGGTCGCCTCGGTAATGAAGACGTCGCAGGGCACCGGCTCGAAGGGCTCGGCGGTCGGGTCCTCGCGGCGCTTGTAGTCGCCGGACGCCACGATCCGCATTCCGCCCCATTCCACGAGGATCTGCGCCGAGCCGAGCACATGGCCGGCCGGGTGAAACGAGACCGTGACGCCGTTGACGTTGATCGCCTGCCCCCAATCGGCCACCTGCCGTGCCCCGGCAAAATCCTCGCTATAGCGCAGCGCCATGATCGAGAGCGTGCGCCGCGTCGCCAGAACATGGCTGTGGCCCGAGCGCGCATGGTCGGCATGGCCATGGGTGATCAGCGCGCGCTCCACCGGGCGCACGGGGTCGATATAGAAGCCGCCGGGCGGGCAATAGAGGCCTTCGGGCGTCGGGCGGAGAAGGTCTTCGAAACGGGCCATGGGCATGAGATAGAGGCCGGCGGCGCGAGCGGAAGCGCCTACGGGAAAGCCAAGCCCCCTCAAGCGGAAAATCCGCTTGCGCGCGGCGGAGCCCGGCCCGATAAGCGCATCGCCCCTCCCCGGAAGACAGACCCCGTGTCCCAAGATTCTCACCGCTCCGGCAATCCGCTGGCCGACCGGCGCGCCGACTATGCCGAATCCTATGCCGGCGCGCGCGACTATGCGGCGGCGGCCGATCTGATGCGGCAGGCCGTGGAACTCGCGCCCGGCTGGACGCTCGGCCGGATGCGCCTCGCCGCGTTTCTGGAGGAAACAGGCGAGAGGGACGAGGCGCTCTCGCTCTACCGCGCAATCGTCGGGCAGGACGAGGCCGATCCTTATGGCGCGGGCCTGAAGCTCGCCGCGCTGGGAGCCGCCCCCGTGCCCGGCGCGCCCCCGCCCGCCTTCGTCGCCGGCCTGTTCGATCAATATGCCGAAGGGTTCGAGACCGCGCTGGTAAAGCGGCTGGGCTACCGCGTGCCCGATCTCCTGTTCGACGCGGTGATGGCACAGTGTCCCGAAGAGCGCTTTGCTCGCGCGATGGATCTCGGCTGCGGCACGGGCCTGATGGGCGAGCGGCTGCGCCCGGTCTGCGCCGCGTTGCATGGCATGGACCTCTCGCCCGGTATGTTGGAGCAGGCGCGGCGCAAGCGGCTCTACGATCATCTGGCGGAAGGCGACGTGGCATTGGCCGAAGCGCCCGATGGCGCGCTTTATGACCTTCTGACGGCCGCCGATGTCTTGACCTATCTCGGCGATCTCTCGCCCGTCTTCGCGCGGGCGGCCCGGCTTCTGTCCCCCGGCGGCCTGTTCGCCTTCTCGGTGGAAGCTGACGACGAGGCCGAAGGCGGCTACGCGCTTCGCCCTTCCTTACGCTACGCCCATGCGCCGGCCGCGCTCGCCGCACAGTTGGATGCGGCGGGCTTCGTGCTCCTGTCCGAGTGGCGCGAGGAGTTGCGGCGCGACCGGGGCGAGCCCGTGCGCGGTGCACTGTTGGTCGTGCGCAGACGGTAGAACGCCCTCGGCAACGCGCCGCAGTGAGGGCCTTTGCACTGCACCATTGCGGCGTTACCCTGGACATCAGAAGAACAGCAGACAGCGGGTTTTCTCTTGAACGCATCGTCCAACCAGATCGCCACGCCCGAGGACGAGCAGCACGAAACCGAGATGCTGCGCCGCGCCCACCGCTTCGGCAATTGGGCGGCCACCGCCACGAAGCACAGCCCCTGGGAGGACGCGCTCGGCATCGTCGCGGGTGTGACGCTGACCTCGCTCGGCATCGCGCTTCTCGGCCATCTCGGCTTTCTGACGGGCGGCATGGCGGGGCTCGCTTTCGTCGTCCATTATTGGACGGGCTGGAACTTCGGCCTCGTCTTCTTCGTCCTCAACCTGCCCTTCTATGTTCTGGCCATCGGTCGCATGGGGCGGGCCTTCACGACCAAGACGGCCTTCGCCGTCGCGCTTCTCTCCGTCATGACGGCCTTCAGCGGCGATGTCATCCGCTTCGCCAATGTGCAGCCGCTGCTCGGCGCCTGTCTCGGCGGACTTTTGATCGGCTTCGGCCTGCTGGCGCTCTTCCGTCACCGCTCCTCGGCCGGCGGCGTCGGCATCCTCGCCGTGTATCTGCAGGACCGTTTCGGCTGGCGCGCGGGGCTGACGCAGCTCGGCGTCGATCTGCTCGTGCTGGTCACCGCCTTTCTCGCCGTCTCGCCGCTAGCTGTCCTCTATTCCGTGCTCGGCGCGCTGGTTCTGAACCTGTTCCTCGCCATCAATCACCGCGCCGATCGCTATCTCGCCCGTTGAACAACATCTCTAAATTGAAGCAAAGCATGCAAGCTTGCTGAAGTTTCATCCCACTTCGATTGACGAATCTCTCACCGAAGCGCCTGCCTTCTATGACTTCCCGTTGGGGGAAAGTCGAATTCCAGAGGATCGGGAAGACGATGAGATATAAGATTGCCGTTCTTTCAGCTTCACTTTTGACTTTGCCTTTGTCAGGCTGCGTGACGACGAGCGCCGATGGCGTCAAAGTCACGCAGGCCAACGTCACGGTTGCGGCTGGTGAGCGGACGCAAATTCGCAAGAATTGGTCCATTGCCAATGATTGCTCGGCCGATGGCCTCCCCAAGGTGCGCGTGACAGAGCGGCCAGCCCATGGGCAGATTTCCATCGTCAACGAGGATGTTTATCCCAACACGACCTCACGCCGGCTGGCCAAATGCCGAACGCACAAGGTCAAGGGAACGACGACTTATTATACGCCCGACAAGGGCTATGTCGGCAATGATCAGGTTCGGCTTCGCCAATCCTATGTCGTCGATGGCGTGACCGACACAGACGTCCATATCAAGGTCGTGCGATAGCACGCGCCCCCGCCCGCCCTTCTCGGACGGCGATCACCGCTTACATAAGAGCGCGTGTCCATCGCGCTCGCTTCCCCGCCCACTCGTCTCCCTCCACGCTTTGCCGACTGGTTCGCGGCCAAGGGCTGGAGCCCGCGCCCTCATCAGCTCGACCTTCTGGAACGCGCAGAACTGGGCGCTTCGGTTCTTCTGATCGCGCCGACCGGGGCGGGTAAGACATTGGCGGGCTTCCTGCCCTCGCTGGTCGATCTCTCGCGCCGGCCGAAGCGCGTTCCCGGACGCAAACCGCCGGGCGTCCACACGCTCTACATTTCGCCGCTAAAGGCGCTCGCCACCGACATCCACCGCAATCTGGAAAAGCCGGTGGAGGAGATGGGCCTCTCCATCTCCATGGAAGCGCGCACCGGCGATACGTCCCAATCCAAGCGCCAGCGCCAGAAGCTGAAGCCGCCCGATATTTTGCTGACAACGCCCGAACAGCTCGCTCTCCTGATCGCGAGCCCGGACGCCGACATCTTCTTCTCGGACCTCAAGACCGTAATCTTCGACGAGTTGCACTCGCTCGTCGCCTCCAAGCGCGGCCATCTTCTGGCGCTCGGCCTCGCGCGCCTGCGCAAGCTGCGGCCCGAGCTTCGCACGGTCGGTCTTTCGGCCACGGTCTCCAATCCCGACGAATTGCGCCAATGGCTGGTGGCGCAAGCGCCCGGCACCGCGCCCATGGCCGATCTCGTGACTGTGGACGGCGGCGTAAAGCCGGAGATCACGATCCTCAAATCCTCGGCCCGCGTGCCCTGGCAGGGGCACATGGCGCGCTACGCCATGCCTGAAATCTACGAGGCGATTCAGGCCCATCGCACGACGCTGCTCTTCGTCAACACGCGCTCCCAGGCCGAGCTTCTGTTTCAGGAGCTTTGGCGCATCAACGAGGACACGCTGCCCATCGCGCTCCATCACGGCTCGCTGGACGTGACGCAGCGCCGGCGCGTGGAAGCGGCGATGGCGGCCAACGAGCTGCGCGCGGTGGTCGCGACCTCGACGCTCGATCTCGGCATCGACTGGGGCGATGTCGATCTCGTGGTGCATGTCGGCGCGCCCAAAGGGGCCTCGCGCCTCGCCCAGCGCATCGGCCGCGCCAACCACCGGATGGACGAGGCGTCCAAAGCCATTCTCGTGCCGGCCAACCGGTTCGAGGTCATGGAATGCCAGGCGGCGCTCGACGCCAATTATCTCGGCGATCAGGACTCGCCCCCGATGCGCGAGGGCTGCCTGGACGTGCTCGCCCAGCATGTGCTGGGTATGGCCTGCGCCGCCCCCTTCCGCGCCGACGATCTGCACCGCGAGGTGACGGCCGCCCTGCCCTATCGCGATCTCGACCGCGAGACCTTCGACCGCGTGGTGGATTTCGTGGCGACGGGTGGTTATGCGCTGCGCGTCTACGAGCGCTACGCCAAGATCAAGCTGACGGAAGACGGGACATGGCGCGTGACGCACCCCGCCGTCGCGCAGGCCTATCGTATGAATGCCGGCACGATCATCGAGTCGGAATCGCTTCTGGTGCGCCTCATTCGCGCCAAGACGAAATCGGGCATGGCGCGCGGTGGGCCGGTGCTCGGCAAGATCGAGGAGAACTTCCTGGAGACGCTGGCCAATGGCGACACGTTTCTGTTTTCCGGTCAGGTCCTGCGCTTCGAGGGCATTCACGAGATGGAATGCCTCGTCACCAAGACGCATGACGACGAAGCCAAGGTGCCCTATTACGGCGGGCAGAAATTCCCGCTCACGACCTTTCTGGCCGAGAAGGTCCGCGAGATGCTGGCCGATCCCACCAAATGGGGCAGCCTACCGAGTCAGGTGGGCGAATGGCTGGCGATCCAGAAGCGCAAGAGCGCCATTCCCGGCCCGAACGATCTCCTGATCGAGACCTTTCCGAACGGCAATCGCTTCTTTCTGGTGGCCTATCCCTTCGAGGGCCGGCTGGCGCATCAGACGCTCGGCATGTTGCTCACGCGCCGGCTGGAGCGCGCCCGCGCCAAGCCGCTCGGCTTCGTCGCGACCGACTACGCGCTCTCCATCTGGGGCCGAGCCGATATGGGCGCGATGATCGCGGATGGCCGCCTGTCGCTGGACGATCTCTTCGACGAGGACATGCTGGGCGACGATCTGGAAGCCTGGATGGCGGATTCCTGGCTCCTGAAACGCACCTTCCGCCAATGCGCCATCATCAGCGGCCTCGTCATGAAGAACCAGCCCGGCCGCGAGAAGACAGGGCGGCAGATGACCGTCTCGTCCGATCTCGTCTATGACGTGCTGCGCGCGCACGAGCCGGACCATATCCTGCTGCGCGCCACCTGGGCGGATGCGGCGACCGGCCTTCTCGACGTGCGCCGCGTGTCGGACCTGCTCGGGCGCATCAAGCGCCATATCCTGCACAAGGATCTCGAGGAGATTTCCCCCCTCGCCGTGCCGATCATGCTGGAGGCCGGGCGCGAGCGCATCGAAGGCGAGGCGCGCGACGATCTGCTCGCCGAGGCCATGGAGGAAGAACTCATCATCAAGGCGCTGGGCGAGGTGAAGGATTTTCGCTCGAATTATCTAGGCTGAGCGTCCGCCGCCTCCGCCCGCCGGTCGCTTTCGGCGAGCAGCGCGACGATCAGGTCGGATTGCGAGACGATGCCGGCGAGCCGCCCGTCCGGCTCCACCACGGGCAGATGATGCAGGCCCGTCGCGGCCATGAAGCGCACGAGGTCGGCCAGCGGCGTGTCCGGCGAAACGGTGCGCACCGGGCTCGTCATGATGTCCTCGATGGAGCCGTTGGGCGCGCGCATTCGATTGAGCGTCAGTTGCAGCCGCCGGCCAACGCCGAGCCGGGGGCCGCGCGGACCCCAAGTCGGCTTGTCCAGAAGATCGGTCTGAGTGACGATCCCGACCACGCGTGCGTCCTCAGTGGTGACGGGCAGAGACTTGATATGGTGCGAGCGCAGAAGCTCCAGCGCCTGCGCGATGGGCGCGTCAGGCGCGATGGCGACCACATCGCGCGACATGATCGAGGCGCAACGCATCTGACCCGAGCGGCGGCGATAGGAGCGGATCTCCGCCTGCCGCAGGATGGTTTCGAGATCGCCGCGATCGACGTCGAGAAGCTGGTCATATTCGGCCAGAACTGCGTCGAGATCTTCCGAGGTGAAACCAACGCGCGCGGCGGGCGATTTGTCGGCGGTCTGTCGGCTTGGGATAGCTGCAAGCGGCCGGTGCGGATAGGTGCGCCCCGCCATGCGATTGAACACGATGGCGACGATCACCATCAGAAGCGAATTGGCCATGACGGGCCACAGAACGAAACCGTAGCCGAGCACATGAATGCCGGGTCCACCGAGCACGGCCGTCAGCGCCACCGCGCCGCTCGGCGGATGGAGGCAGCGCAAGCCCATCATGAGCGCGATGGCGATGCCGATGGCGAGCGCGGAGCCGATAAAGGGGTCGGGCACCAGCAGGGCCACGCTGACCCCGACCAGCGAGGACACGAGATTGCCGCCGATGATGGACCAGGGCTGGGCCAGCGGGCTGGCCGGCACGGCGAAGAGCAGGACGGCCGAAGCGCCCATCGGCGCGATCAGGACGGGCAGCGCACTGCCGGGTCCGAGTGCGAGACGGCACACGATGCCGGTTAGAAGAATGCCGATCAGCGCGCCAAACGCGGAGCGAAGCCGCTCCTTGACGCTGACAGGCGGGGACGAGGGAAGAAAGGACGCGAAGACACTCATAGCGCCCCTTATCGACGGGACGTGAAACCGTGCCAAGGGGCCACGAAAGAACCGTCGCCCGCTGCACCGGAGCGCAGCGAGCGACGGGGATCGAGACCCTGCGGTCAGTGTCCGGCCGTCAGCTCCAGCGCGTCGGCCCGGTTCTGGATCGTCAGCTTGTCGACCATCGTGCGTGAGGCCTCGTTCAGGCCGACGGTTTCCACCTCGACACCTGCCTTGCGGAAGCGCAGCACGACCTTGTCCAGCGCGCCGACGCCCGTGAGGTCCCAGATATGGGCGTGGGTCACGTCGATCACGACGCGCTCCAGCTTTTCCCTCACATCGAAGCTCTCGATGAAGCGTCCGGCCGAGGCGAAGAAGACCTGCCCCTCGACACGGTAGGTCCGCGTCCGCCCATCGGCCGAAAGCTCGGACGAGACGGCGAAGATCTGCGCGATCTTGGAGGCGAAGAAGAGGCCGGACAGAAGCACGCCCGCAAAGACGCCGAGCGCCAGATTGTGCGTCCAGACCACGATCACCACGGTCGCCACCATGACGACGGAGGAGCGGCGCGGATGGGTGACGAGGCTTTTGAGCGAGCCCCAGTCGAACGTGCCGATCGAGACCATGATCATGATGGCGACGAGCGCCGGCATGGGGATCACGGCGACCCAGTCTCCCAGCACCACGATCAGAAACAGAAGCGCGACGCCGGCAAAGAAGCAGGACAGACGCCCGCGCCCGCCCGAGCGGATATTGATGCCGCTCTGGCCGATCATCGCGCAGCCCGCCATACCGCCGAAAAAGCCGGTGACGGAATTGGCGATGCCCTGGCCCACGCATTCGCGGTTCTTGTCGGAGCCCGTGTCGGTGAGATCATCGACGACCTGCGCGGTCATCAGCGATTCCAGAAGGCCGACCAGCGCGATGCCCACGGAATAGGGCGCGATGATGCGCAGCGTCTCGAAGGTGAAGGGCACATCCGGCAGGAGGAAGACCGGCAGGCTGGAGGGCAATTGCCCCATATCGCCCACCGTGCGCACTTCGATGCCGAAGGCGAGCGCGGCCGCCGTGATCACGACGATCGCGACGAGGGGCGACGGCACGGCCTTGGTGATCCGAGGGAAGAGATAGATGATGGCGAGCGCACCCGCGCAGAGGACATAGGTCATGGCGGGCACGCCGATCAGCTCGGGCAGCTGCGCCATGAAGATGAGGATCGCCAGCGCGTTGACGAAGCCGGTCATGACCGAGCGCGAGACGAAGCGCATGAGATCGCCGAGCCGGCAGAAGCCCGCGACGATCTGGATGAGGCCGGCGAAGATGGTCGCGGCGAAGAGATATGGGAGGCCGTGGTCGCGCACCAGCGTGACCATGAGAACGGCGGTCGCGGCAGTGGCCGCCGAGATCATGCCCGGCCGGCCGCCGAAGATGGAAATGAGAACGGCGATGGAAAAGGAGGCATAGAGGCCGACCTTCGGATCGACGCCCGCGATGATGGAGAAAGCGATGGCCTCGGGGATCAGCGCCAGGGCTACGACCAACCCAGACAGAAGATCGCCCCGGACATTGCCGAACCATTCGGCACGCCAATTGCGTATTGAGAACATGGGGAACAACGAAATCTCGACGACGTCCCACCGGCCAGATCAGGCGCGCGGCGGTCGCATCACATTATCAACGTCGTCTGGATGGGCCGAGGGATAGGCGCCCGGCATAGCCACTTGGTGACCCAAGTCCTTGTGCGGGACCATGACTGCCTCATTTCGGCCGCCGAATCAAGCCGAGCCCGAATGCCGCACCGCCTTGTCTTTGCCATGGATGTGGATTCACAAGGGAACAAGAGAAGAACGGGTCAGGCAGGCAGACGCGCATGAACATGATCGACCGGCGCTTCGGACAGGCGAGCGGCGAAGGCGTGGAGACCACGGTGAATGGCGGGCGCCTAATCTGCCACCCGTGTGGCACGCTGTTTGCGCCCGAGTTCGGCCTGCTGATCGTGTCGGATCTGCATCTGGAAAAAGGCGCGGCCTTCGCCCGGCGCGGCATGATGCTGCCGCCCTACGACACGGCGGCGACGCTGGCGCTGCTTGCCGGCACGATCGCGCGTCTGAACCCTCGCCATGTCGTGGCGCTGGGCGACAGTTTTCACGACCGGCACGGCGCGGCTCATATGCCCGAGCCCTTCCGCGAGCGCTTGGGCGCGCTGATGGCAGGCCGGCGCTGGACCTGGATTTCCGGCAATCACGATCCCGAGCCCCCGGTGGGTCTCGGCGGCGACACGGCCGAGACGATCGAGATCGGGCCCTGGACCCTGCGTCACGAGCCCTCGCCCCGCCCGTGCGCCGGCGAAATCGCCGGGCATCTCCACCCCGTGGCGCGGGTGTCCGGCCGGGGCCGCTCGGTGCGCGGAGCGTGTTTTGCGACGGACGGCGAGCGCATGATCATGCCCTCCTTCGGTGTGACGACCGGTGGGCTGAACGTCCTCGATCGCGCCTTCAGCGGGCTGTTCCGGCCCGAACAGGCGAAAGCCTATGTGATCGGCACCGCGCGCATCTACCCCATCCCGTTCCGCGCGCTCTCGGCGGGCTGAGCCCTCGGCGCTTCGAGCGACAGCGACCCGCGATAATGGACGATCGGCCCGATCCAGGGCGCGCGAATGTCGATGTCGAAGACGAAGCGATCGTCCTGCGCCGTCTCGATCATCTCGCCCCCCGGCAGGAGGCAGGCGGGCATGGGCAGGCCAGCGAGGGTCCAGCGCCTCGGCACCAGACGCAGCCGATCCCCTTCGCAGAGAAGCGCGACGGAAAAGCGGGCGATTCCGAATTTCTCGATCAGCAGAAATTGGTCCCGCCCGGTTCCGGCCCATTGAACCGAGCGCAAGGTCTTGCCGCCGATCCGCCGCGTCCAGCGCTCGACCTCGCCATCGGGCGCGAAGATCACGGAGGCCGGCACCCCGTCCCCCGTTCGGGGAAAGCCTGTGAGGGCGCAGATCAGCCGCGCCGCAAGCCCCTGTCCCCGGCGCACCTCGGCCGTGCCAACCCAGCGGCTCGTGGCGCGCCCGCCGTGCAGGGCGCGGATTACGGGCGGGAGCGTGTCGAAGGCCGGCCCCAGAACGCGGCGATAGATGGTGTCGCAGCTTCGCTCCTCGCGAAAGCCCGTCGTGATCGCCCGGTTCTGGAACAAGGCGTCGTAATCGGCGAGGTCCAGCGCATGAACGGCCGAGCGCGCGCCCGGCGCGGACCGCTCGCCCTTCAGGCGCTTGCGGATCAACGCTTCGATCGCCATGGACGGGATGAACGGGCCGTCATCGCCTTCCGCCAGAAGATGCCAGCTCTTGACGATCTCCCGCCCCTCCCGCGTTCCCGTCACGCGCACGATCATGCCGCCGCGATGCTCGCCGAAGCGCATCCGGTTCAAGACGGCGTAGAAGAGTGGCGACAGAGGCGTCAGGGCCGGTAGGCCGAAACGCGCCCGCGCGCGGGCGAGGCCATTCAGGATCCGATGAAGCAACCCGGGGATCGGCCCCGCGCCCATCCAGATATCGGACATTCCGGGATGCTCGGGCGGGATGACCTGAAGATCGGGAACGTCCACCAGCGAGAAGCGCCGGCTACGGAGCGGCAACTGACCGGGAACGGCGATCGTGAAGCGCCGGCTTTCCGTCAGCCCCTTGGCCACGAACGGACGGCCGCCCCGGCGCAGCTTCACCGGGCCGCCGGCATAGGACACCACCGCGCGCATGACATTGAGGCCGATCCCGGCAAAGGGGGATGGCGCGATGCCGCCTTCGACGGAGCGAATCTCCATGCTCCGCCCGATCTCGCGCAGAACGGCGGCGGTGAGAACGGGGAAGCTGCTGACGCCGGAGAGGATGGAAACCCCGGCCGCCTTGGCACGCGCGTCGAAGCACGACACGCCGAAGACGAAATCGGCGGCGTCCGCGAAGTCGAGATAATCGACGCCTGCCGCCAAACAGGCTTCGATGACGGGGTAAGGGTCGTCCCCGTAATCCTGAAACGGACCGGACGCATCCACCACGAGATCGGGCCGGTGCGCGGCGAGCGCATCCGCGATCTGCGCACGGTCGAGCGCGAGGGGCTGGACGCGGGCCTCGCCGCGATAGACGGCGCAGAAGGCCTCGGCCCGCACGAGGCTGCGCCCGGCGATCAGCAGATGGAGCGCTTCGACATCGGCGAGAAGCGTTGCCAGCCGCCCACCGAAGGTGCCGTAGCCACCGAGGATCAGAAGCTTCATGCGAGCAGTCTTCGCAAAAGGCGAACGGGCCGCTGCCTCACAGGATGCGATCGCGCATATGGGCAGGCGCGATCCAGCAGGTGTCTCGCTTGCCGAAGATCTTGTAGCGATGACGCGCGACGAAGCGATAAACGGGGTCGCGGATCACCGCTGGCACGATCCGAAAGAGCGCCGCGAGCTTCCAGGGATAGCCGAGCCGCTCATAGATGCTGAGCACGGCGTCGCTGTCCCGCCTCATGCGCTCACCCTCCACGATGATCATGCTGGAGGGATCGTTCGGGTCCATGCCGTGCCGGCGATACAGCGCCTGCCCCACCTCCCCTTGCATGGAGGTCAGGCGAAACACGGCCCGGCGATCCCGCTCCAGAACGAAGCGCGCATTGGCCGAGCAGAGAACGCATTCGGCGTCGAACAGGATGATCGGGCCGGCGCTGTCGCCGGGGGAGCGGGGCGAGGATATCATGCTGGAGTTGTAGTCCATTGCGCCGGCGAAATGGAGTCGCCCCGCTCCATTTCGCTGCGGTGAATGGCGGTTCCAGTCGCTTAGAAGGCGACGGGCTGGCTCGTGGCGAAGGCGACCGCCACCATGCAGAGCACCACGACAACGGTCAGCACCAGCCGAAGCTGTGCGTACCAGGGCGCGGCAATGCGCCCCTCGCGCGTCGCGGTATAGTCCCAGACGCCCTGCACGCAGAAGGCGACGGCGAAGCCGACGAAGTTCCAGGGCTGGGGAAGCTGGATGCAGACCCAGCCTGCAAGCGCCGGCAGTACCGACAGCGCCAGCGTCGTCGGGCTCTTGCGCGGCGTCTCGTTCAGCGCCGCGCCCCAGCGCGCGCCGCCCAGGAAGGACAGGATGACCGCCGCCCAGGCGGACACGGCCAGCCAGAGATAGGACGGGTCCGCGATCTCCGAATAGGTCGCGATCAGGAGCGATCCCACGACGAAGGGCACGAGCCCGCCGACTCCCAGAATCCAGGCGGCGCGAACGAACTGGTCGGCGCGCGAGCGAAGCGGGGCGTCGTGAGAATTGGTCTGCATGTGGTCAGTCCCGTTTGAACATGAGGCGGCCGAACCAGCCGGTGAAGACGGCGACCATCACGGCCACGAGGCCGTAGAGCGCGCCGTTGCGGGCAGCAAACACGGAAATCTGGTTTTCGATCCCGGTCTTCACGACCCAAAGATCCTCCGACCGCTCACGGACGAAAGACCCTTCCCGGAATAGAATAGCGCGCGCGACATGCCGGCCCACGGGCAGGTCGGCCGGAAGCGCCAGATTGGCGCGAAACAAGGTGGCGCTGACGAACTCGATCGCGCCTGATGTTTCGCTGTAGAGCCCGCTTTCGGTCTTCAGCCGAAACAGCGCATCGGCATATTGCTGGGTGTCGCTGCGCTGCCCCTTGGTTGGCGGGGTGCGCTCGAAGGCCTGGTTTCGCGTGCCGATGCCGAGCTGGCGCAGCGTCACGGCGGGGGCGATGTCGCGGATCGGCCGCGTGGAGGCGAGCGCATAGGAGGCGGGCACAGCCTCGAACCGCTCCGAGCCCCGGTTGATCCAGATGCCGAAGGTGCGCTTCTTCTCGCGCACCACGAGATTGCTGCGCGGCCCTTCCAGGATCACTACGATGTCGTAGCGGCCCTGGCGCATGACGCGCGGATCGGCATTGTCGAGCGCGCCGAAGACCACGAGCCGCTGCCCGCCCGACGATGCGCCGACCGCGATCGTCTCCGTGGACAGGCCGATCTGGAAGCTTTCGGGCACGGGCGGCGGATCGCTGGGGGCCGGCGCGGACTGTGCGACGGCATCTAGCGGCGCGACAAGAAGCGAAAGCGCAAAAAGTAGCGCGCGCCCCCTCATCCGCTTTCTCCGCTCGGCAGGCTGATCGAGAAGATTTCTCCCGGCACCACCACGAGTTCCACGAACAGGCGCACGGCCACCGCCAGCACCAGGAGCGCCAGAAGCGCGCGGAGCTGCTCCCCGCGCAGCTTGCGCCCCGCTTCCGCGCCGAACTGCGCCCCCACGACGCCCCCGATCATCAGCAGGAAAGCCAGCACCACGTCCACCGTTCCGTTGCTGGTGGACTGGAGCACGGTCGTTACCGCCGCCGTGAACATGATCTGGACGAGCGACGTGCCGATCACGACGCTGGTCGGCACGCGCAGAAGGTAGATCATGGCCGGCACCATGATGAAGCCGCCGCCCACGCCCATGACCGAGCCGAGCACGCCGATCGCAAAGCCAAGGCCGAGCACGGGCACGACCGAGACATAGAGCTTGGAGCGCTTGAAGCGCATCTTGAACGGCAGGCGATGCACCCAGCTGTGCTGGCCGGTGCGCCGGATTTCACCCGAGCCGCCGCCCTTGACCCGCCTGATCGCGCGCAAGCTCTCGGCCAGCATCAACCCGCCCACCGTACCGAGCAGGATGACGTAGAGAACCGAGACAGCGAAATCGAGCTGCCCCAGACGCCGCAGGAGCGAATAGAGCCAGACGCCGAGGCCGGACCCGACCGCGCCGCCGACGATCAGCATGAAGCCCAGCTTCAAATCCACCGTGCCGCGCTTGTAATGGGCGAGCGCGCCGGACACCGACGAGGCGATGACCTGATTGGCGCCGGTCGCGACCGCGACGGCGGGGGGGATGTTGTAGAAGATCAGAAGCGGCGTGATCAGGAAGCCGCCACCCACCCCGAACATGCCCGACAGGAAGCCGACGGCCGCCCCCATCCCGACGATGATGAAGATGTTGACCGAGATTTCGGCGATCGGAAGATACAGCGTCACGGAGGTCGGCTCGCCGATGTCGGTTGCGCGCGGGCAAAAAGAAAGGGCAGCCCTGTCTTTGGGCCGCCCTTTCCGTCAAGTCAAATCGATTGCGCCGGGCTGTCTAGCCCTCTCGCGATCAGCTGTCCTTACGCTCCAGAAGGGCGCGGATCAGCGGCTCGTCGATCTGCCCGGTGGTCTGAAGGCCGGTCTTCTCCTGGAACTTGCGGATGGCGGCGGTGGTCTGCTCGCCGACCACGCCGTCCGGGCGGCCCGGATTGTAGCCGAGCTTCAGGAGAATGGCCTGCACGTTGCGGATCGCCTTGCTCATGTCGACCGAGGCGGTCTGGCCCGACTTCTCGTTCCAGCTCGCAGGGATATCGACCGTGTTGGCGGCGTCGATGCGCGGCTCGGGCTTCCAGGCCGCCGTTTCGGCGTCGATCTGGGCGCGGAGTTCGGGAGCGAGGCTCTTGCCGACCTCTTCCATCTTGTTCTGGGCGTCCTTGTCACCGGCCGCGCCGACGATGCGGAACCAGCGATAGGACTCGCCGAGATTGGGCTCGACGCCCACACCGCGCGCATACAGGATGCCGAGATTGTACTGGCTGTCGCGCATCCCGTGCTGGGCGGCACGCAGGAACCATCCGGCCGCAGCCTTGGGGTCCGACGCGCCTTCGATGCCGGTGGCATAGAGAACGGCGAGATTGTGCATGGCGCGGATATTGCCTTGGTCGGCGGCGAGCCGATACCAGTCGCGCGCCGCGCCCGTGTCGCGCGCCACGCCATTGCCCTTCTCGAAGAGAGTGCCGACGCTGTACTGCGCCGGCGCATAGCCGCGCGAGGCCGCCTGGCCGAACCAGGCCATGGCGGCCTTCGGGTCGGACGGGGCGGCGCGGCCTTCCATGACGCGCAGACCCACCTCGAACAGCGCCATCGGCTCGCCTTCGACCGCAGCGGTCTTCAGCGCCGCAGGGCCGATCTTCTCGGGCAATGTCGGCAGAGCGCCCTGCGCATCGGCGGGAAGCTTGGACTGAGCGGCAGCGAGAAGCGGCGACGCCGAACCAGCGTTCGTCGCGTCGGCCGCGGGCGCGACGTCTGCGGCGGGCGCTGCCGGCGCGACGGACGCGGTTTCGATCGGGGACGTATCGGCTTGCGCGACCGTTACGGCTGCGTCCTCGACCTTCGCCACGGACGTATCTTCGGCAGCGGGCATCGAGGCTTCCACGACGGGCGCGGGCGCGGTCTCGGCCGATGGCGCGCTCGTTTCCGTCGCCATCGCGGCAACCTGCGGCTCGGACACGGGCGTCACGATCTCGCCGGTGCGCTCGGGGCTGGCCTGTTCGGCCGGGGTCTCGGCGGGAGCCTCGGGCGCGGGAGTCGCCATGGTCGGAGCGGGCATGATCTCGGATGCCGAGCCGGTGGCCGGACGCTCGAGCGCGGGAGCGGACAGGGTGTTGTTCACCGCATCATTGTGCGAGGCAAGATAACGCTGGCCGAGCGGGATCGCCATCAGCGCCAGAAGAACGGCGCCGACCGCCATCAGGATCGGCTTGCGACGGCGGCTCGCGCCATCGACCTCGGGATCGGCCATCGACGCATCGGACTTCAGCGCTTCGGCTTCCGCCGCCGCCGCCATGGCGGCCTTGCGGGCCGCCGCGATGAAATCGGCTTTGGCGACCGGATCGGAGGCTTCCGCACCGGCGCGCTGCTGGGTGCGAACGCGCTCGATCAGGGCGGCAATGTCCGGCACGCCGGAGCCGGGCTCCAGCGGGCGATCGGCCTCGCGCTCGACGAAGCTGTCGGCGGCGTCCAGCGACGGGGCCTCGACCTCGAGCGAGGGCTCGGCGCGCGGGGGAACCAAAACGGCTTCCGGCTGCGGGCGAATACGGTCGGCCAAGCTCGGCTTGGCTTCTACCGGCTTCTCGGCGCGGCGCAGACGGCGAGCAAGCGCGCCGCGCAGGCCGCGCGACTCCTGCTGCTCGGTCTCGTCCTCGATCGGGTCGATCTCGGCCACCGTCTCGAACGTCGGGTCAGCGGCGACCGGCGTGTCGACGAAGGCGACAGGGCTCGGGGTCATGGCGGGCTTGGAAGCCGCCTGCCCGCGCTCCAGACGCAGGTCGCCCTCGATCGTGGTCAACCGATCGACGATCTTGACCAGCGTGGCGTGAACGGCGTCGAATACGCCGACCGCGCGCTCGTCGGAGCGGCGGCAGAGTTCTTCCAAGCGGCGCAGATCGTCGGCGAGATCGCGGACATAGGCGTTCTGGCGATCGTTCTCGCCGGCCTGCATCCGGCGCACGGCCTCTTCGGCGGCGGCGCGGGCTGCGGCCACGACGCTGTCGCGATCCTGGTCGAACTTCTGCTCCAGGGCTTCCAGACGCTGGGCGACCTCGGACGAGTCCGACTCCAGAAGCGCCGGCGCGCCCGCCAGAATTTCGGCCAGACGGCCGATCTGCATTTCGAGCGAGCGGATGACGTCGTTATCGACACCGACCGCGCTGGCCGATTGTTCGAGACGCTCGGCCAGGGCCTGAAGACGAGCCTCCAGCGCGTGAGAGGCGATCTCGCCGCCGGTGGTCTTGAACAGACGCTCGACGCGCTCCGACAGGCGGTCGATGCGCGAGCCCAGTTCGTCGGCGGCCGGGCGCGCCGAAAGCTCTTCGATCTGAGCCGACATGGCGGCGATCTGCGCCGACAGAAGCTCGGCATCGCCCGCTTCCGCGATCTGATCGACACGGGCCGCCAGGTCCATGACACGCGCTTCGATGCGCTGAAGCGGGGCGGCCGCCATCTCGCCGGACGCCGACAGACCGCCATTGAGGATCGCGGCCGAGATTTCGTCCAGACGCTCTTCCAGAAGCGCGAAATGGCTGAGGTCGGGCTCGCGGATTTCGGCCGCCAGCGTCTCGATGCTGCTCGCCAGCGCCTGGATGCGGCCTTCCATCTGGTCGAGCTGGAGGATTTCGGGCAGGCCCACCAGCGCGCGCTCGACTTCGCCCATGCGCTCGGACAGGCGGCTGATGCCCGCTTCCAGATCGCGGATCGGCAGCTTGGCCGTCATCGCCTCAAAGCGCGCCTCGATGGCCGCTCCGCTGGCTTCGGAGGCCAGAGCGTCGAGCTTGGAGCGCAGCGTGTCCAGCTCGCCCTTGAGAATGCGCGTGAGCGTTTCTTCGGTCTGGCTGCGCACCGTATCGACATAGCGCGCCTCGAACTCTTCCCAGCGCTGCTGGACGGCGAGGATCTGCTCCTCGGTCGAGAGCGAGCGGAGCGAGCCGCGCAGGCGCTCCAGCTCGACACGCAGGTCGCGCTGGGCCTGGCTGTCGAGCTCGATCCGGGCCGCGATGCGCGCCTCGAACTCGTCCCAGCGGCGCTGCACGGCCTGAACCGATTCCTCGCGCGCCATCTGCGCCACCAGCGAGGACACGGTGTCGAGCTCGGCCCGCAGCTCCATCAGCGAGGCCTGATCGGCGTTGCTGGCGGTCAGCTCGGTGAGCTGTTCCATGATGGAGAAGATTTCGGCGCCGATCTTGTCGGCGCCCTTGGACTCGCCGACCAGACGCTTGATCTCGCCCAGCGACTTGCGCATGTCCTCGAAGCGCAGCGACAACTGGGCGTCGGCCACGCTTTCGTGAATCTCGCTGCGCAGCGTGCTGAGGTCTTTCGCCAAGCTCTTGACGGCGGCGAGCGTCGCGCCTTGCGCCTGCAGCTGCTCGACTTCGCCGGCCACATGGCCAAGACGCTTCTCGACCGAAGGCGCTGGCGCGCGCGGAGCCGGCCGGGGGCGCGGCGCGGGTTGGCCGGAGGCGGGGTCGGAATCCATCTGGCGCTCCAGCGCGATGCTGGACGTGCCTGCGCCGAGCGCGGGACGCGCGGCACGGCGCTGCGCCGAAATGGCGCGCAGGCGCGCCGCGGCGTCCTGGGCCGAATGGTCCTCGATGGCCACGGCCTCCTTGGCGTCCTCGGTAGGACGCTTACCCATCGAAAGCCGCGTCAGCCGGGCTTCCAGGTCTTCCAGCGTCTTGGATAGAGACGTGAAGGACCCTTCCGCCGCGGGCGCGTCGACATCGGCCCTGGCCTTCAGCTGCGGATCGTTGCGAGACATGCCGTCTTCCCCTTCGTCCAACAAGCGAGCGGCTGACAAGGGCCTGCGATGGGCCAGAAGCGCTGCCGCTGGGTTGGCGATCCGTTAAGATCGAACCTCATCGTTAAGGGAATATAAAGACAAGCGGGATTGAAGCTGGATTTTGCTTTGAGCGTCGCCTTGTGCGACATCAGGGAATATTCGAACAATCCCGAGCGATCCTTGCGAGCGACAAGGCCATCGCAGTCACGAATCGGCAGGCACGCTTTCGGCGTGAAAGAGAATGACGAATATGAACGAGGACGGAAGCGAGCAGGAATTCCGGATCACGGCCGAGCAGCTCCTGCGACTGGACACCGAGTCCAGCGAGGAAAAGCGCGCCGAGTTTCGGATCGGCGATCTCTCGCGCGAGTTCGGCGTCACGCTGCGTACGCTACGCTTCTATGAAGACCGCGGCCTTCTTTCCCCCGAAAGGAGGGGAACGACGCGCATCTATTCGCGCCGGGATCGCATGCGGCTTCGACTGGTTCTGCTCGCGAAGATACTTGGATTTTCCCTAACGGAAGCCAAGCAGCTGATCGACGTTTACCACCAACCCGACGGCCAGCGCAAGCAGTTAAAAGTTGCATTATCTCGGTTCGAGGAGCAGCGCGAAATTCTGGAGGAGCAGCGGCGCGAGATCGAGGAATCGCTCGACGCCATGCGCCTGACGACGAATTTCGTCAGCGACTGCCTGTCCAAGCTGGGCGGCGCGGACTGATCGAGCCGCATTCGGCGGCATCGTCTCTTCATGAAGGAAGTATGAAGATTTTGCCGAAATAGCCTTGCATTATGCTCAGGCGACCTATGCAAGGCGAGGCATGGCAGTTCTTGCTGCAGTGCATCATATGGAATGTGGGAGATCGAAAAAATCCCCAGACCGTATCGAGGCTCTTATGATGACCGCCCCTACCGAACGCTTTGGAGCCATGCCGGCTCATCTCGGCTACTCCCCGCGCCGCCCTTTCGGCGCAGACCGTTCGCGTCCCTCCAACCGCTCCATCCAGAGCGGCCGAGCCGTGTTTCTCGAGGCTGACCCGTTGGCCAGCTTGTCGGGCGCTCGCGGCTCGATGTTCGAAGCCTCAGCGCCCCAGCGCTTCTGAGGCCCGCGCCCCGCGAACGGGCACCCCTTCCCTCTCCGCGAGCCCGGCCGCTTTCCGCGTCCGGGCTCGTTTCGTTTCAGCCGAGATCAGGCCAGAGGCCGGTCGTTGCGCGTGAGGTGCAGCGTCACCCATTCATCGCGGCGCAAGGTCTTGCGGTGATACAGGCCCTGAAGGCGATAGGCTGCGAGCACGGCGTCGCGCTGTTTGGCCAGAATGCCCGAGAGAACGAGATCGCCCCCGACGGCCAATTGGCGCGCCATCTCGGGCGCGAGCTGCATCAGCGGCCGGGCGAGAATATTGGCAACGATCAGCGAGAAGGGCGCATAGATGGCGAAGGCCGGCCCTCCGAAGCCGACCGCCGTTTCGGCCCGCACGAAGGCGTGCGCACCATTGGCCCGGATATTCTCGCGCGCCACCTTGGTCGCCACCGGGTCGATATCGGTCGCCAGAACCGGGATGCGGGCGAGCTTGGCAATGGCGATGGCCAGAACAGCGCTACCCGTGCCGAGATCCAAAGCGTTCAACGGGCGGCGGCGGCGCACCACTTCCTCGATCATCGACAGGCAGCCCGCCGTGGTGCCATGGTGGCCCGTGCCGAAGGCCTGGCCCGCCTCGATCTCGATGGCGAGATCGTGCGCGCGAACCTTGTCGCGGTCATGCGCGCCATGCACCAGAAAGCGCCCGGCCCGCACGGGCTTGAGATCGGCCAGGACCTGCGCCATCCAGTCGATCTCGGGCAGGTCCTCGCGCTCCGGCGTCAGCGGCGCGAAGGCCGCCGCGACGGCGTCTTCGTCCACGGCGTCGGCATCCTCGAAATAGACCGAGGTCTCATGGATGTCGGCGGCCTCGTCGATCTCGATATGGGCGATCGGGCAGCCCTCGTCGGCGAAGGCGGCGTCCAGCCTGTCATAGAGCGCTTGCGTGGCCTGCCGGTGCGAGCGGGCGAAATATCGAACCTGGCCCAAGGGCGGTTCCTTCCTGATGTTGACGGTCGAAAGGTCAGGAGGCGCTGAGGCGCTCCAGCTTGGCCTTGGCGGCGGCTGGATCCTCGCCATAGGCGATCGTGCCCTTGAACTGGCCTTGCCGGTCGAGGAGCAGGATGGAGGCTGTGTGATCCATCGTGTAATCGTCGCTCTGCGGAACCTTGCGGGCATAAATGCCGAAGCTCTTCAGCATGGATTCCACCGAGGCCGGGTCGCCGGTCAGCGCCGTGACATCGTCCGACAAGGCGCCGACATAGGTGCGCAACGTGTCGGGCTTGTCGCGCTCGGGATCGACGGTCACGAAGACGATGCTGAGATCCTTTCCTTCCGCCTTAAGAGCCTTCTGGTAGCCAGCCAGTTCATACAGGGTCGTCGGGCAGACGTCGGGGCAATGGGTGAAACCGAAGAACAGCGCGGTCGGCCGGCCGCGCAGGACAGCCTCCGTCACCGGCGCGCCCGCCTGATTCACCAGTTGGAACGGCCCTCCGTAAGCGCCCGCGCTGAGCACGCCCTCGGCCTCCTTCCGGCCCAGCGCGAAGACAAGGACCATCAAGGCCAGAACGGCGGCGACCAGAAACCACAGGGCATAGCGCAGCGCGACGGTACGGCGGCTCGGCTTGTGAGGCGTATTGGCCATGATGTTTGCTCCTGTCCTGGCACCTGCGATACATCAGCCGCGCCGGGCGGCAAAGCCGTCCCCTCTCCTTTCCGCCGAAGGCCACCGAAATGACCGACCCCGTCCCGCCGGACCTGCGCTTTCGCGACGACGAGCCCAAGCAGCATCCGAGCGCCGAGTTGAAGGGCGTCAAGCTCGGCCGCTTCTGCGAGATCGGCCAGCGCGTGAAGCTTCGGGACGTGAGCGTCGGCGACTACACCTATTTCGAGCGCGGCGGCGAAGCCACGCAGGCCGATATCGGCAAATTCGGCTCGATCGCCGCCCATGTCCGCATCAACGCGCTGGAGCATCCCGTCGAGCGCGTCACGACGCACAAGATCACCTATCGGCCCAACGAGTATTTTCGTTTCATCGGCGTCGACCACGACTTTCGCGAGCGGCGCGAAACGAGGCGCGTCACGATCGGCCACGATGTCTGGATCGGCCATGGCGCGGTGATCCTGCCGGGCGTCACCGTGGGCACCGGCGCGGTGATAGGCGCCGGCGCGGTGGTGACGCGCGATGTGGAGCCCTATGCGATCGTCGCCGGCGTTCCCGCTAGGCCGCTTCGGATGCGCTTTTCGCCCGAGATCGCCGCGCGGCTTCTCAAGCTCGCCTGGTGGGACTGGCCGCGCGACTGGCTGTTCGAGGCCATCCCCGACATGCAGGGATTGGCGGTCGAGGCGTTTCTCCTGCGCTGGGAGGAGAGAACGGTCAGCCCGGACGCCGTTCGCCCGTGAGGAAATAGGCGAGCGCCAAGGCCGGGAAGAGACAGCCCATCAGCGCCACGCCATGCCAGCCGAAATGCTCGAGCACCGGGCTCGTCAGACTGGAGCCGAGCGCGCCGCCGAGAAAGAACGTCGTCATATAGACGGCGTTCAGCCGGTTGCGGATCGCGGCATCCAGCTGAAAGATCTCGCGCTGCCCGATGACGAGATTGGCCTGCACGCCGAGATCCACGAGGATGCCGGCGAGCACCAAGGCGATGAGCGAGTGCGTGCCGAGAAACGCGATCGCCATGGCTCCGAGCGCCAGCGAAATGGCGATCAGCGTGCCGCGACGGGAATGGCCGCGATCGGCCATGCGGCCGGCCACCGGCGCGGCCAGAACGCCCAGCGCGCCGCTCAGCGTGAACAGCGCTACCCATTGCGGCGAAAGATTGTAGGGCTCGCGCAGGAGGAGGATCGGCGCGCCGGTCCAGAAGATGCCGAAGGCGGCAAAGAGCGCCGCGTGGTAGAGCGCGCGGCGGCGGAGCACGGGCTCGCGGATGAAGAGCGTGCCGAGTGAACGGATCAGCGCGCCATAACGCTCGCGCCCTTCCGGCTGGCGGCTCGGAAAGGCTCGCGACCCGGCCAGCGTCAGAAGCGCAACGAAGACGGCCGAGAGAAGAAAGATGCCGCGCCAGCCCAGAAACCCGGCGACGAAGCTCGACAGAGGCCGGGCCAGCAGGATGCCGCCCAGAAGCCCCGTCATGATATTGCCGACGATGCGCCCGCGCTCTTCGGGCCGCGCGAAGCTCGCCGCCAGCGGCACGATCATCTGCGCGGCGGTGGAGGCGATGCCGACCAGGAGCGTCAGCGCGAAGAGAAGCGGCAGGCTCGGCGTCAGGGCCAAGCCGATCAGCCCGAGCACGGCAGCGCTCATGGTGAGGAGAATGAGCCGGCGATTTTCCAAGACGTCGCCCAGCGGCACGAGCAGCACCAGACCCAGCGCATAGCCGATCTGCGAGGCCGTGACGATCGTGCTTTCCAGCGCCGGGTCCATGCCGAGATCGGCCCCGATCAGGGCGACGATGGGCTGCGCGTAATAGAGATTGGCCGCAAGCGCCCCGGCCGACAGGGCCATGGTGAAGGCCGCCGCACCCGAAAGGGCAGGCCGCGTCTTGGGTTCGGCAAGATGTGGCAAGGTCATGGCGCCCCGATCCGTCAGGCATGCTGCGCAATGGGCTGCTTATAGGGCCGCGCTTGCAGCAGCGAAAGCGGGCGCGGCGCGCTTCGCGGTTGCGAGATGGCGAAATCTTGATCGCTCATCCCCGGATCGTGGTCGCTCGCTGCTTCTCAGGCCCGTCACCCTCTTCCTATATGAGAGTGCAGATATTCAACGCTTGCCGAAGGACTTCTCCATGAACCCCTCCCGAACCGGACGTTTCACGGCGCTTCTGGCCGTGCTGACGCTGGTCTTCTCGACGATGGTCGTGGACTATGCCGAAGCGCGGCGCGGCGGCAGCTTCGGCAGCCGAGGTGGCCGCACCTACCAGTCCGCCCCCGCCACGAACACCGCGCCGGCCGCAGCGCCCGTTCAGCGCTCCATGACCTCGCCCGGACAGGCCTCCAGTGCGGCGGCCGCCGCTCGCCCGGCCGCCGGCCAGCGCTCCGGCCTGTTCGGCGGCGGCTTCGGCGGCGCGATGATGCGCGGCCTTCTGATCGGCGGTCTGTTCGGCCTTCTGATGGGCTCGGGCTTTGGCGGCATCGCCGGGATGCTCGGGCTTCTCGTGCAGGTCGCGCTGATCGGCCTTCTGGTCATGCTGGCGCTGCGCTTCTTCCGCTCGCGCTCCGGCCAGACGGCCTCGGCCAACGGCGCATCGCCCTTGAACCAGCAGCGCAGCGCCTACCAAGGGCAGAATCCCAATGCCGGGAACGGCGCTTATGGTTCGGGCCTCGGCAGCCGTTCGGCCGCCGCGCCGAAGGCCGGTGTCGGCCGCGACGAGATCGGCGTGACGCAGCAGGATCTCGGCATGTTCGAAAGCCGGCTGAAGGCGCTACAGGACGCCTATAGCCGTGAGGACTACAAGGCGCTGGAAGAGATCGCAACGCCGGAAGTCGTGTCCTATCTCAGCCAGGAACTGGCCCAGAACGCCGCGCGCGGCGTGCGCAACGAAGCGCGCGACGTCGAGCTTCTCCAGGGCGACGTGTCCGAAAGCTGGCGCGAAGGCCCGCGAGATTATGCGACGGTCGCGATGCGCTACGGCATGATCGACGTGGTGCGCGACCGCCAGTCCGGCCGCATCGTGGAAGGCGACGAGCGCACGCGCGTCGAGTCCACCGAGGTCTGGACCTTCGTGCGCGAGCGCGGCGGCGCTTGGAAGCTGTCGGCCATTCAGGAAGCGTAAGTTTTCGCCGCATCACCGAAACACAAAAGGCCGCTGGATCACTCCGGCGGCCTTTTTCGTGACACCCCTATCAGGCCAGCCCGGCCGCGCGGGCGAGCGCCACAAGGACGGTTCCGACGATGACGGTCGAAAGGAGCGACAGGCGCAGCGCAAAGACTGCGCAAAGCACGATCACCACCTTCTCCGCCATGTCCCCATCGATGAAGACCGGCATGACGATGGCCGTCAGCACGGCGGCGGGCACGGCGTCGAGCGCGGCCTCCAGCCGGGGCGGCACCCGCTCGAGCCGCGCCAGCACGAGATAGCCGCCGACGCGCGTGAGATAGGTGAGGACGGCGGAGGCGAGGATCAGAAACCAGGTCTCGCTCATGCGCCCTCTCCCTTCGCCTGCTTGCCGCCTGCCGGCGTGCGCAACACGGCGACGAGAATGCCGGCCAGGCCGCCGAGCGTGACGTGCCAGGGCGAGCCGAGCGTTCCGTAGGCGATGACGGCGGCGAATGCGCTCGCCCCCGCCACCGGCCAGAACTGGCGGCGATGGCGAAAGGCCATGGTCTGCGCGAGGAAATAGATCGGCAGCGCGAAGTCGAGCGCATAACGCTCCGGGTTCTCGATCAACCGGCCGAACAGCGCGCCGAGCACCGTCGCCAAGGCCCAGCCGACATAGAGGACCAGCGCGAAGGTGAAATAATAGGTCTTGCGCACCACGCCGTCCGAGGCGCGCGCTTCTGCCGCCGCGAAGGAGGGATCCACCATCAGGAAGAAGGCCACCGCCTTTTCCCAGCCGTTGAAGCGGCCAAGATGCCGACCGATCGACGCGGAATAGAGGACATGCCGGAAATTGATGGCGAAGACGCCGATCAGAATGGCCCAGACCGGCGCGCCCGTGCCGATCATCTGAAGCGCCAGGAACTGACTGGAGCCGGCATAGACGCTGAGCGAGAAGCCGAGTGTTTCGGGCAGCGAAAGACCCATGCGGGTGGCCAGGGCCCCATAGACGCCGCCAAAGGGCACGAGGGCCAGGAGCAGCGGCACCGAATGCGCAAGGCCGGCACGAAATTCGGAAGAACGGGACAAGGCGGGAAACCGGAACGGGTGTGATCCACCCGTTCTAGAGGCTGTCACGACGCAGGGACAAGCCTCATGCTGCGACGGCGCGATTCAAACTCATGGCTGCCCATCCAGCGCGCTCGGCCGGGCACTGATGGAGTTGTCGATAGCGAGGCGCGCAGTGTGAGCTGCCTTGCGCAACCGATCGGAACTCAGAACTCGTGGACCCAACCTCGCGGCGGAGAACCGGTCAGGACGTTTCGTTGCTGCCGTGATCCCAAGCCAAAAAACGGCTTGGCGGGGCCAGAACGGCGCAACGATCTTGGATGGCAAAAGCGGGCCGGCCCTTAAGGCGCTTCCCTGGTTCCCCGCATCAAGAGAAAGCACGGCGGGATGGACGCAACATCCGGCTTGCGCTCACCGCGAAAACCGCGAGCGGAAAAGACTGCGGGGTGAACCCGGCGGCTTTGTCAAACAGGCTCTCCGAGCCCCGCCTTTTCCATCACGAAGCGTTCGAGCCGCGCCATGGCCTGCGCTTCGACCGGCAGAAGATCGGTGAAGTCGCCCTCGTGCAGGGCGCGCACATGGCGGCATTCGTCCCGGAAGCGCGCGCCGGGGCAGGAGCAGGCGAGCCGCCAAGCCCCCGCTCGGCCGAAGGGCGCGAGCAGCACGTCATAGGGCGTGCCGCGCGAGCCACGCACGGTGTAGCGGAAGCTCCCCTGCCCCGCGCCGGCCGGGCGCACCTGCGCCTTCAGGGCGCGCTCGGCTACGCCGCCCTGCCGCCGCGCCGGCTGCGAGGCGACCGCCCGGCGCAGGCTCAAGCGATCGGCCATGTCGGCGATGTCGCGCGCACCGGAGGCCGCGACGCCTTCCAGCGCGATATGGGCACAGGCATAGGCGTCGTCGCCGGCATGGTGATGGCGAAAGCCGAGGCCGAAGCGCGCGGCCATGGTGGAAAGCTTGTGATTGGGCGAGTCCGGCCAGAGACGGCGCGACAGTGCGACGGTGCAGAGCGCGGAAAAGCGCGGCTGCGCCAGCCCGTACAGCGCCAAGCTCTCGCGCAGCACTTTCAGGTCGAAGCTCGTATTATGGGCGACGACGAGCGCGCCATCCATCTCGGCGGCGAAGGAGGCGAAGATGTCGGCAAAGCTCGGCGCGTCCAGAACATCGTGCGGGCGAATGCCGTGAACGCGGATATTGCCGGGGTCGAAGCGCAGGTCGCGCGGCCGGATCAGACTATAGGCCTGCTTCGTGACGCGCCCGTCCTCCACGAAGGCGAGCCCGACGGCACAGGCGCTCGCCGCCTCGCTGGTGGCGGTCTCGAAATCGATGGCAAGGATGGTCATGCAGCTCTTTCAAAGGGTTGCACGCACCGTAACCCTCTCATCGGGGCGGGAGCAAGGCGCGCGGTGTCTGAGCGGACCGCTTCCTGTGGCGCGGCGAACCCTCGAAAGCGATCAGCCGATCAGCACCAGCCAGTCGTCCTCGGTAATGACCTTGACGCCATGTTTCTGCGCGTCGGCCAGTTTCGAGCCCGCGCCTGGTCCGGCGACCACGAGATCGGTTTTCTTCGACACCGAGCCCGAGACCTTCGCGCCCAAGGCTTCCGCCCGCTCCTTCGCCTCCGAGCGCGTCATCTTCTCCAGCGTGCCGGTGAAGACGACGATCTTGTCCTTGACCGGCGAGGAGGATGGCGGCGGCGCGGCGCGCTCGTTGGTGGTGGAGACCCCGGCGGCCAGAAGCGCTTCCACCGCCTCGCGATTATGCGCCTCGTCGAAGAAATGAATGAGCGAAAGCGTCGCCACCGTGCCGATGTCGCTATCTCCAGTCAGACGCAGGAAGGCCTCGCCCGGCGCGCCGGCCTTGGCGCGGCGCAGCGCCTCGGCAAAGCCTTCCGCCTCCTCGCCATAGCGCTCGCGCAACGCCACGCGCTGATTGGCCTTGAGGCCGAGTTCGCCGTCGCGCAGCGGCTTCCAGGCGGGATCTGCCAGCTTGGCCTCGTCCACCGCCATCAGCCGCTCGAAGGTCACGCCGCCGATCGTGTGCAGGGCGCTGAGTTCCGCCCAATCCTCCGAGGGCTGGCCGTCGCGCGCGGCGTCGATGCCCGCGATCAGCGCGCGCACATCGTCGAAATGCTTCGCCAGCGCCTTGGCCGAAGCCTCGCCGATTTCGGGAATGCCGAGCGCGAAGATGAAACGGTCGAGCGAGACGCTCTTGCGCGCCTCGATCGCGGCGAGAAGATTGTCGATCGCCTTGGTGGTTTCGCCCTTCTTGGCGGGCTTCACCGGCTCGCTCTTGCCCTCTGCCTGCCGGCGCGCTTCTGATAACGCCTTGCGCCGTGCCTCGATCACCTCGCGCAGCGGCTCGAAGGCCATGCGGAAGAGATCGGCGGGCTGGCGCACGAGGCCGGCGTCGAACAACTCTTCCACGAAGGTCTCGCCCAACCCTTCGATGTCGAAGGCATTGCGCGAGACGAAATGCTTGAGCCCTTCCTTGGCCTGCGCCGGGCAGGTCATGGCCGCCGTGCAGCGGCGCACCGAGTCCAGTCGGCCGGTGCGCGGATTGATCTCGCGCTCGGCCTTGGAACCGCAGATCGGGCAATGGTCGGGGTAGCGGAAGGGCTCGGCCGTTTCGGGCCGCTTCTCGATCACGACATCCACGACCTGCGGGATGACATCGCCCGCACGCTGGATCACCACGGTGTCGCCGATGCGGATGTCGCGCCCGCCCCGGATCGGATCGCCGTCCGCGTCCCGCCCCGCCACATAGTCCTCGTTGTGCAGCGTCACGTTGGACACGACGACGCCGCCGACGGTCACCGGCGTCAGCTTGGCGAGCGGCGCGAGCTTGCCGGTGCGCCCGACATTGATGACGATATCCTCCACCACGGTGGTCGCCTGCTCGGCGGAGAACTTGTGCGCGATGGCCCAGCGCGGCGCGCGCGAGACGAAGCCGAGTTCGCGCTGCTGGTCGAGATCGTCCACCTTGTAGACGACGCCGTCGATGTCATAGCCGAGCCCCGCCCGCTCAGCCTCGATGCGGCGGTAATGCTCGATCAACCCTTCCACTGTCTCGAGCCGCCGCATCAGCGGCTCGGCACGACCGTTCTGCGGCACGGCGTTGGTCTGGAAGCCCATGGTCTGGAGCGCGGCGACGATTTCGCTTTGCGTCTTGCCCGGCAGCTCGCTCGTCTCGCCCCAGGCATAAGCGAAGAAGCGCAAGGGGCGCTGGCGCGTGACGCCGGCATCCTTCTGGCGCAGCGAGCCGGCGGCGGCGTTGCGTGGATTGGCGAACTGGCGCGCGGCCTTCGCACCCTCCCCCTCGCCGGCCTCCGCCAGAAGCCGCGCATTGAGGCCCGCGAAATCGGCATGGGTCATATAGACCTCGCCGCGCACCTCGAAGATTTCGGGCTGGAAGCCCGTCAGTTCGTCCGGGATATCGTCCAGCGTGCGCGCGTTGGCGGTGACATCCTCGCCCACCTGCCCGTCGCCGCGCGTCGCGGCGGACACGAGCTTGCCCTTCTCATAGCGCAGCGACAGGGACAGGCCGTCGATCTTGGGCTCGGCCGTGATGGCGAGTTTGGCGCTCTCCGATAGACCGAGGAAGCGGCGCACCCGCCGGGCGAAATCCGCCACGTCCTCGTCGGAAAAGGCGTTGTCGAGCGAGAGCATCGGCACGGCATGGCGGATCTTGGCAAATTTCGAGGACGGCGCAGAGCCGACCTTGGCGGAGGGCGAGTCCGCCCGCACCAGACCCGGAAAGCGGCGCTCCAGCTCGGCATTGCGCCGGCGCAGCGCGTCGAACTCGGCATCCGTAATATCCGGCGCATCATCCTCGTAATAACGCCGGTCATGCTCGGCCATTTCGAGCGCGAGCCGTTCCAGCTCGGCCGCCGCCTCAGCCTCGGTCATCACGTCGAGTTCGGGAAATTCGGACATGGCGGATCGCACTCAAAGCAAACGAAATAGACGCGCAGCGATACACCGATTCGCAGGCGCCCGGCCGAAAAATCCCTTTCCCGGCCCTGCGATCTTTGCGCGCCTTAGCCGGCCACGCCGATCAGCCGCGCGGCGGCCGCGCGCGCCTCGTCGGTCACGATGTCGCCGGCCAGCATCCGCGCGATCTCCTCGCGCCGGGCCGGAATGTCGATGGTCGCGACGCGCGTCGACAGGCGCTCGTCGCCCGGCACCGTCTCGGCCTTGGAAATCAGAAGATGCGTCGTCGCGCGCGCCGCCACCTGCGGCGCGTGGGTGACGGAGAGAACCTGCACCGTGCCGGCGAGCCGCGCCAACCGGCGGCCGATCGCATCCGCCACGGCCCCGCCGACGCCCGTATCGATCTCGTCGAAGACCAGCGTCGGCGCCGAGCCCTTGTCGGCGAGGGCCACTTTCAGCGCCAAGAGGAAGCGCGACAGCTCGCCGCCGGAGGCGACCTTCATCATGGGCCCGGCGCGCGTGCCGGGATTGGTGCGCACCCAGAACTCGGCGGTGTCGATGCCGCTCGCCGCCCGCGCGTCCGGATCGCGCGTCAGTTCCACGATAAAGGCGGCGCGTTCCAGCTTCATGTCGGGCAGCTCGGCCATGACGGCCGCTTCCAGAAGCTTGGCGGCCTCGACACGCTTCACCGACAGGGCTTCGGCGCGTTCATCGAACACGGCGCGCCGCTCGGCCACGTCGGCGCTGAGCTTCACCAGCCGCTCCTCGCCCGCATCCAGCTCGGCGAGATCGGCCACCATCTTGGCCGTCAGAGTGGCGAGATCATCCACCGGTACGTTGAACTTGCGGCCCGCCGCGCGCAGCGCAAACAAGCGCTCTTCGCATTGTTCCAGCGCGCGCGGATCGAATTCCAGCGTGCGCAGCGCGCCTTGAAGGCTCATCTGCGCATCCGACAAGGCGTCCAGCGCCGTCTCGACGCGCGCCAGGGCCTCGTCCAGAAGCCCAGGCAGTTCGTCCTTCTTGCGGTCGAGCCGGCGCAAGAGGCTGGCAAGGCCGGGAATGGGCGACTGCGGGCCGGACAGCTCCTCATGCGCGTCGTTGACGTCGGTCGCGATCTTCTCGGACCGCATCATCGTCTGACGCTTTTCGGCCAGTTCCTCTTCTTCGCCCGCAACAGGGGCGAGCGCGGTCAGCTCTTCGACGGAGGCGCGCAGGTAATCGGCCTCGCGGGCGGCGGCTTCCACCCGCGCGCGGTGGCGGGACAATTCGCTCTCGGCCTTGCGCCACGCGCCGAAGGCTTCCGCGACGGAGGCGGCCTCCGCTCCGAGCCCGCCATATTCGTCCAGTAGCTGGCGATGGGCTTCGGGGTCCACCAGCGCGCGGTCGTCATGCTGGCCGTGAATTTCGACCAGGGTCGCGCCGAGCTCCTTCATCAGGGAGACGCTGGAGGGCCGGTCGTTGATGAAGACGCGGGTGCGCCCGTCCGCGCTCTGGACGCGGCGCAGGATGACATCGCCATCATCATCGAAGCCGTTGTCGGACAGGATGCGGCGCGCGGGATGGGTGGCCGACAGGTCGAAGACCGCCGAAACCTCGCCCTGTTTGGAGCCATGGCGCACGAGGCCGCCATCACCCCGCCCGCCCAGAGCGAGCGACAGGGCGTCGAGCAGGATCGACTTGCCCGCGCCGGTCTCACCCGTGAGCACGGACAGGCCATGATTCAGCCCGAGGTCGAGCCGATCGATAAGAACGATGTCGCGGATCGAAAGGTGAACAAGCATGCGCGCGAAGGGCTAGTCCGTGTTGGGACGCAAGGCAAGCGCGAAGATATGGTCGAGACCCGAGCGCTGGAAGAGGCGCTCAAGCCCCAGACATGAAAAAGGCCGGCGCGAAGCCGGCCTCGATCTCGTGCGCGGGGATCAGGCGCGGGGCGGGCGAACCTCGCCCTTGGCGGCCTGCGCATCGGGAACCTGATCGCGGCCGGCTCCCGTGATGAGCCGGGTCGCATTGCCGAACCAGGAGGTGCCGGCGCCGGCGCGCGGCTCCAGGCCCTTGCTCTGGAGCAGAGCGTAGGAATCCTTGTACCACTGCGATTCCGGGAAGTTCTGCCCGAGCACCGAGGCCGCCGCCTGCGCTTCCTGGGTCAGGCCCATCGCGTAATAGGCTTCCGTCAGGCGCGCCAGAGCCTCTTCGACGTGGCGCGTCTGCGGATAGGTGTCCACCACGTTCTTGAAGCGGTTGATCGCGGCGATGTATTCGCGGCGCTCCAGATAATAGCGGCCGACCTGCATCTCCTTGCCGGCGAGCTGGTCGCGGGCGATGCGCATCTTGGACTTGGCGTCCTCGACATATTCGGACTGCGGGTAGCGATCCACCACCTCCTGCAGGGCAGCGGCGGCGCGCGCGGTGTCGGTCTGGTCGCGCGTGACATCGGGGATCTGCCGGAAATAGGACAGGCCGATAATGTACTGGGCGTAGGCCGCCTCGCTGGAGCCGGGATAGGTCGCGAGGTAGCGCCGGGCGGAGCTGATCGCGTCGTCATAGTCGCCCTTGCGGTAGCTGGCGAAGGCACGCATCACCAGGGCCTTGCGAGCGAATTCCGAATAGGGATGCTGCTTGTCGATGGCCTCGAACTTCTTGGCGGCTTCCCCCAGACGCCCCGCTTCCAAATTGGCGAGGCCCTGATTGTAGAGCTTGTCGGCCGGCTCGGTCTGCGAGGCGAGCGCCAGCGCGTCGATGTCCTTGTCCTTCGACGACATGCAGCCCGAGAGCAGCGCCGTCGATGTGGCCAGAGCCAGAACCATTGGGGCCGCGCGACCACGGCCGAACAGCGGCGTCTTGATACCCATCGAACTCAAGTCCCCCTGGCTTTCGAACGCGTCTGACACAGCGTTCCGCCCCCGCCCCTACTAACGCGCGGGCGACAGCGCATACAACGGTTCAAGGCGGGTTAACACGCCTTTTTTGTGGCATCCAGCGCCATGAGCGCCGTCTCCCCTCTCAAGACGAAAACGGCAGGAGCGCCAACTGCGCCCCTGCCGCCTGATCGGGAATGCCGAATGGGCAGTTCAGAGAACCTGCGGACCGAAGGCCGGCGCGGCGGCGGCCACCAGCGGCGGCTGGCGCAGCGGCGTGCCGCGCTGCGCGCCCTCGACGATCTCGTAGGCCGAGCGGTCGGCCATCAGCGCTTCCAGCGCCATCGCGTTCAGGCGATGGCCGCCGCGGAATGAGCGGTAGCAGCCGAGAATCCGCGCGCCCACCAGCGACTGATCGCCGATCGCGTCCAGCGTCTTGTGGCGCACGAACTCGTCCGTGTAGCGCAGGCCGCCCGGATTGATGACCTTGTCGTCGTCGCCGATCACGACGGAGTTCTCGAGCGAGGAGCCGAGCGCGTGGCCGGAAGCCCAAAGACGCTCCACATCCTTCATGAAGCCGAAGGTACGGGCATTGGCGAGTTCGTCGCGAAACAGGGTCGGCGTCAGGTCGGCGGCGAAGCTCTGGCGGCCGATCGCGGCCGTCGCGAACTCGATCTCGACCTCGAAGCGCGTGCCCTCGTAGGGGCGGTACTCGGCAAAGCCGCCATTGCGCTCGACGCGCACGGTCTTGAGAACGCGAATGAAGCGGCGCGAGGCGCGCTGGGCGACAAGACCGGCCGCCTCGATGGCGCGCACGAAAGCGCCGGCGCCGCCATCCATGATCGGGATTTCGCGACCCTCGATCTGGACGACGACATTGTCGACTTCCATCGCGTAAAGCGCGGCCATCAGATGCTCGATCGTGGCGACATGCGGCCCCTTGAGATCGCCCACGATCGTGGACAGATCTGTCGAGGACACATTGGCCGAAACCGCGCGGATCTCGTGGATGAGACCCGAGGGTTCGAAGACATGAAACACGATGCCGGTATCGGGCTCGGCCGGATGCAGGGACAATTCGACCGTGGCGCCGGTGTGAACCCCCACGCCCTCGAACCCGATCCGCGCGCCAATCGTGTGCTGCTTCGTGACCACGTGACTCAAATCCTACTCAATGCCGAGGCTTCGGGATGGGGCCCATCCGGACGGACAGGATGCCGAGGCTCGGCTACACATCCCCTCGCAAGCGGTTCACCCGGCCTTCCAGCCGGGCGGACCGATACGTCGCGCGGGACGATCGAACCTGAGATCAAACTAGGTCGGGGACCGAATGTGGCCAAATCACGCTTTCTTACCCGATGTTACTGGAAAGCCGGTTAATGAAAGGGTTTAGGCCTCGATCCCTGGTGCACAAACGAAAGAGCCCGCCCCCATGGGGCGGGCTCGTTAAGACTTTTGCGACGGGTTTGTGAAGATCAGTTCGACTGGCGGCGCAGGAAGGCCGGGATTTCGAGCTGGTCTTCCTCACCGACAGGGCGCGTTGCCGTCTGCGGACGGGCTGCGGAATCGGCGGCCTGACGGCGCGGCGCATAGGGGCTGGCCTCGGCCGGGCGGCGCTCGGTGGTCTGGCGCTGAACGCGCGAGGGATCACCCAGCACAGCCTCGTCCTCGTCGCGGCGCGACAGGCCGGTCGTCAGGCGGCGCAGAAGCCCCATTGGACCGCGATCCTCGCTGGCCGTCTCGCCACCGGCGCTGCGACGCTCGATCTCGGCCTGCACCACGGGCGGGAAGTCCTCCACGCGGGGCATCCGGGTCTGGGCGGCCTGGGTCACCGGCTGCTGGCGCGGCGCGGCGGCGCGGGGCTGAACCTGAGCGATCTCGGCCTGAAGGGCGGCGGTGAAGTCGTCCTCCATGTCGTGCGAAGCCGAAGCGGCCGCGGGGGCGGCGGCATAGGCCGGCGCCTGGTAGGCGGGCTGCTGCGGCGCGGCGGCGGCCGGCTGCAGAACAGGCGCGACCGGAACCGGAGCGGGCTGCGGCGCAGGCTGAGCCGCGACAGGTGCCGGCGTGCGGGCACTGGCAAGCTGCGTCTCGGCGTTGCGGCCGTAGACTTCCATGGCGGCCTTGTCGATACCGGTGGCGACCACCGATACGCGGATCACGCCTTCCAGGCTCTCGTCGAAGGTCGCGCCGAGGATGATGTTGGCGTCCTGGTCCACTTCCTCGCGGATGCGGGTGGCGGCCTCGTCCACCTCGAAGAGCGTGAGGTCACGCCCGCCGGTGATGGAGATGAGGAGGCCCTTGGCGCCCTTCATCGAGGTTTCGTCCAGAAGCGGGTTGGCGATCGCGGCCTCGGCGGCGGCCATGGCGCGCCCCTCGCCGGACGCTTCGCCCGTGCCCATCATGGCCTTCCCCATCTCGCGCATCACGGAGCGAACGTCCGCGAAGTCGAGGTTGATGAGGCCTTCCTTGACCATCAGGTCGGTGATGCAGGCGACGCCCGAGTAGAGAACCTGATCGGCCATGCCGAAGGCGTCGGCGAAGGTCGTCTTGTCGTTGGCGATGCGGAAGAGGTTCTGGTTCGGAATGACGATCAGCGTGTCGACATTCTTCTGCAGCTCTTCGATGCCCTGCTCGGCGATGCGCAGACGGCGCTGTCCTTCGAAGTGGAAGGGCTTGGTGACGACGCCGACCGTCAGGATGCCCTTTTCGCGCGCCGCGCGGGCGACGACGGGGGCCGCGCCCGTGCCGGTGCCGCCGCCCATGCCGGCGGTGACGAAGCACATGTGCGAGCCGAGAAGGTGATCGCAGATTTCATCCAGCGATTCCTCGGCAGCCGCGCGGCCGACCTCGGGCTGCGAGCCGGCGCCCAGACCCTCGGTGACGGCAACGCCCATCTGGATCACGCGCTCGGCGCGCGAGGAGCGGAGGGCCTGCGCGTCCGTGTTGGCGATCACGAACTCGACGCCTTCGAGACCGGCGTTGATCATGTTGTTGACGGCGTTGCAGCCGCCGCCGCCGACACCGAACACGGTGATCCGGGGCTTGAGCTCCGTGATGTCGGGCTTCTGCAAGGTGATGCTCATCTCGTTTCCTTTCGGGGTCGGCTGGGCCGCCGCCGCGCCCGCCTGAAGTTTTGAAACCTGCCCGGTGCACGCAAGGCGCCGGTTGCGAAATGGTCGTTGGTCAGTGTCCCACACGAACCTTGTCAGAAGCTCTGCCGAAGCCAGGAGCCGAAGCGCCCGACCCGCGTGCGCCGGTCGAAGGCGAAGTCGAGGGCGGAATGCTCGGGAACGTGTTCGAGCATGGCCACCTGGGGGTAGATCAGGAGCCCCACGGACGTGGCGAAGGCAGGGCTCTTGTTGGCGGCCGCAAGGCCGGCGACGCCGACCGGGCGCCCGAGGCGCACGTTGCGGTTCAGAATCTGGCGGGCCGCGTCGTTCAGGCCCGCAAGCTGGCTGGCGCCGCCGGTCAGCACCACGCGCTTGCCGATCACATGTCCGAGATTGGACTGGTTCAACCGGTCGCGAATCAGCTCCAGCGTTTCTTCGACGCGGGGGCGAATGATGCGCGCGATCAGCGAACGCGAGACCTGGATCGTCGCTTCGTTGCCCTCGTCGCCGAGCGGCTCGACCGACACCGTGTCGCCATCGGCCATCATGCTCGGCAGCGCGTTGCCATGCATCACCTTCAGGCGCTCGGCCTGTTCGGGCCGGATCGACAGGCCGCGCGCCAGATCCATCGTGATGTGATGGCCGCCGAGCGCCACAGCATCGGCATAGGCGAAATGGCCGTTCTGGAAGATCGAGATCGTGGTGGACCCCGCCCCCATGTCGATGCAGGCCGAGCCCATCTTGGCCTCGTCGTCCACCAAGGTCGACAGGCCGCTGGCATAGGGCGTCGCCACGAAGGCTTCGACCACGAGATGCGCGCGGTTGATCGCCGCTTCCAGATTGCGCAGAGGCGTTTCCTCGGCCGAGAGGATGTGCAGCTCCGCACCCAACTCCGCGCCGGTCATCCCGACGGGGTTTTCCAGGCCGGTCTCGTTGTCCAGCATCAGATCGAACGGAACCCGGTGCAGCGCGACGCGCCCTTCGCGCATCGGCGTGCGGGCGGCCTGGTTGAGGACGCGCTTAAGGTCCAGCTCGGACACTTCGGTGCCTTCGACCTGTGCGCGCGCCGAGCCGCGAAGGCTCTTGAGGCGCCCGGCGCAGACTGAGACGATCAAGGATTCGATGGTCAGCCCGGCCATGCGCTCGGCCGCGTCCACGCAGTAGCGGATCGACTTCTCGGCCGCTTCCAGATCCACCACCACGCCCGACTTCACGCCGCGCGAGCGCTGGTGGCCGATGCCGATGACCTCCACCACATGGGTGCGGCCCGGCAGAACCTCGCTTTCGGGGCGCGGCTTCAGCTTGGCGATGAGGCAGGTCACCTTGGAGGAGCCGATATCGAGCACCGAAATGGTGCGCGGGCGGCGGTCCGAGGGCTTCTTCATGCGCGGAAGCTGGTCCACGGGTTTGGAGAACAGCGTCATACCGGCTTCTCCTTGCGGGCCTGCTTCACGATCTTGTCCCGTTCCTTGAGCGCCTTGAGGCGGCGTTCCTGCGCTGCCGGCGTCAGTTTGATCACGATGCGATCCTCGAGCCGCATGTCCACCGACTCGATGTCGCGCGACAGGAGACCGTTGTCGCGGTCGAGCCGCATCACCGCCGCCGCCGCCTCGATCGGGTCGAGTTCGGGCAGGCGGATCACCACGCCATTGTCGAGGCGCAGGTCCCAGCGCCGGTCGCCGACGCGCACATAGGCCTTGATGCGCTGGTCGAGTTCGGGAACCAGCGCCATCTTGTCGAGGATGTCGGTCGCCTCGCGCGCCGCGCCCGGCCCCACCACGAAGGGCAGATCGGTAAAGCGCGTCGTGGCGTAGGGCACGATTTCCTTGCCGTCGCGATCGACGATCCAGAGATCCTTGTCGCGCTGCCAGAGGGCGAAGGGCTTTTTCTCCACCAGCGTGATCTTCACGTGGTTGGGATATTCCTTCTCGATCTTGGCGCTTTCGATCCAGGGCATGGCCTCGATCGCTTTGCGGGCGGCCTCGGCGTCGAGCGCGGGGAGCGTCGTCGCCCCCGTCGCCCAAAGCTCCTGGAGAATGTCGATCTCGCTGGTCTCGCTATAGCCGGCGACATCCACCCGATCGATCGACAGGCCGAGCGGCTCGGAGATCGTGTCGATCACCTTCACCGTATGGCCGCCGAGAACCATGCCGTAGAGCGCGGTCGAGCCCAGTAGCCCGATCGAGAGCGTGCGAAAGCGCGGCAGCGACAATTCGCGCAGGTTCTTGATCCAGACGATCAGCTTGCGCGCCAGACGTTGCGCGCGCAGGACGATCGGATGCATCCGCTCGAAATCGGTCAGCGACAGACGGTGGTTCAGCGCTTGCATGAGGCGTCCCTCACCATCCAGCTCAACAGCTCGCCGAAGGAATGGCCGGCCGCGCGCGCGATATCGGGCACGAGCGAGGTGGCCGTCATGCCGGGCTGGGTGTTGATCTCCAGCCAGATCAACTCGCCGCCCTCGCCGAACCGGTCGTCATAGCGGAAATCCGAGCGCGTCACGCCCCGGCAGCCGAGCGCGCGGTGCGCGGCGAGCGCCGCTTCCTGCACGCGCTTCGTCACCTGCGGGGGCAGGTTGGCCGGGATGATGTGCTGCGAGCCACCCGGCAGATATTTGGAATCGTAATCGTAGAAGGCGTGGCCTTCGGTCGTGATCTCGCAGACCGGCAGCGCCACGTCGCCCATGACGGCGCAGGTCAGCTCGCGCCCATGCACGAAACGCTCGATCATGACCTCTTCGCCGAAGCTCCAGTCCGCGCCATGGAGCTGCTGCGGGGGATGGGCCTGATCCTCGCGCACGATCAAGACGCCGAAGGACGAGCCCTCCGCAATCGGCTTCACGACATAGGGCGGCGCGATGACATGAGCCTCGGCCGCGCGCCGACGCTCCACCACCAGAGTTTCCAGAACCGGCACGCCGGCCGCGCGCGCGATGGCCTTCGCCTTCACCTTGTTCATGGCGAGGGCCGAGGCCAGAACGCCCGAATGCGTGTAGGGAATTTCCAAGAATTCGAGCACGCCCTGAATGGCGCCGTCCTCGCCGAAAGGCCCGTGCAGCGCGTTGAAGGCGACATCCGGGCGAAGCTCGGACAAGACCTGCGCCACATCCCGGCCGACATCGACGCGGCTGACACGGAAGCCCTCGGCCTCCAGCGTATCGGCGCAGGCCGCGCCGGACTTCAGGCTCACGGGCCGTTCCGACGAGAAGCCACCCAACAGCACCGCCACATGCAAGGTCATAGACCCACGATCCCATCAACCGAATTTCAGGGACCATTCTTGCGGCCGGTTTGGTTAAACGTTGGTTAATCGAATCGCCGCATTGAAAGAAAATCGTAAGGGCGTTTCCGAACCGGGGATTAACCTTTGCGCGCTGTGGCTTCCGCGCGATGGATTCTCATGGCCCTCACCCCCAAACGACCATGAAAAAAGGGCGCCGAGAGGGCGCCCTTTTGTGTCAGCTCGCCAACGGAGTTCGGAACGGCTCGACCTCCCGCCCCGGCTCGAAGCGGCCGAGGCGCTTGATCTCCCATTCCAGAAGAATGCCGGATGTCTCGAAGACGCGCCGGCGCACGGTCTCGCCCAGAAGCTCCAGATCGTGCCCGCTTGCGTCGCCGGCATTGATCATGAAATTGCAGTGGAGCGCCGACATCTCGGCCCCGCCGATGCGAAGGCCCCGGCAGCCCGCGCGGTCGATCTCCTTCCAGGCCGAGGTGCCGGGCGGGTTCTTGAAGGTGGAGCCGCCCGTCTTCTCGCGCACCGGCTGCACCGTTTCGCGGTGATGCTGCACTTCGTCCATCGCCGCTCGGATCGCCTCGCGCCCGGCCGCCGGTCCTTCGAAGAGGGCGGAGACGAAGATCAGGTCTTCCGGCGCGTCCGCATGGCGGTAGCTGTAGCCCATGTCGGCGCGGGTCATTATGTGCCGGTTCCCCGCGCGGTCGTAGGCCACGGCCTCAACCAGCCGCTCGGCCGTCTCGACGCCGTTGGCACCGCCATTCATGCGGATCGCCCCACCGACCGAGCCGGGAATGCCATGAAAGAAGTGAAAGCCGCCGAGCCCGGCCTCCAGCGCGACGGCCGCCAGGCGCTTGTCGCTTGCCGCCGCACCCGCCCGAATGCGCCCCTCGCCGATCGGCTCCACCTCGCCGAACCCTTTGGCCGGCAGGCGCAGCGTCACACCAGGGACGCCGCCGTCGCGGATCAGAAGGTTGGAGCCGATGCCGACGACCGTCAGAGGAACGTCCGTCGGCAACGCCTGCAGAAAGGCCTCGAGATCAGCCTCGTCCGCCGGCTGGTAGACGAGATCGGCCGGGCCGCCTGTGCGGAACCAGGTGATCTTGGACAGATCCGCCCGCTCCATCAGCTTGCCGCGCAGGGCGAAAGCCGGATCGGACAGATGATGGGCGAGATCGCTCACGCGCGCGCGCCCAGCGCATCCAGCTCCTTGGGCAGCGCATAGGCCCATTGCGTGATGGAGCCGGCGCCGAGGCACACGACCATATCGCCCGGCTGCGCGATGCGATGCACCAGCGGAGCGAGATCCTGCGGCCCGTCGATCAGCTGCGCGTCGCGGTGACCGCCGAGGCGCAGGCGCTCCGCCAGCATTTCCGAATTCACCAGCTCGATCGGCTCTTCGCCCGCCGCATAGACCGGCGCGAGGATCACCGTATCGGCATCGTTGAAGCAGGCGGCGAAATCGGCAAACAGGCTTTGGAGGCGCGAATAGCGATGCGGCTGGACGACGGCGATGACCCGCCCAGAGGCGGCCGAGCGCGCGGCCGACAGCACGGCGCGGATTTCGACAGGATGGTGGCCGTAATCGTCGTACACGTCGATGCCATGGCTCTGGCCCGTATGGGTGAAGCGCCGCTTCACGCCGCCGAAGGCCCCGAGCCCCTTGCGAATCGCCTCCGCCGAAAGGCCGATGCGATGGGCGACGGCCACGGCCGCCGTCGCGTTCGACACATTGTGCCGGCCCGGCATGGGCAGGACGAGATTGGGAAGCTCCTCGACCCGGCCGGTTACGCGGTCGCGGATCGTCACGTCGAAGGTCGAGCGTGCACCTTCCATGCGCAGGTTCTGGAAGCGCACATCGGCCTGCAGGTTCTCGCCATAGGTGATGATGCGCCGGTCCTCGATCTCGGCCACCAGCGTCTGCACCTCGGGATGGTCGAGGCACATGACGGCGAAGCCATAGAAGGGCACATTCTCGACAAAGGCGCGGAAGGCCGCGCGCACCTTGTCGAACGTGCCGTAATGGTCGAGATGCTCGGGGTCGATATTGGTGACGACGGCGACATCGGCCGGCAGCTTCAGGAAGGTGCCATCGGACTCGTCGGCCTCCACCACCATCCAGTCGCCCGCACCCATGCGGGCATTGGTGCCATAGGCGTTGATGATGCCGCCATTGACGACGGTTGGGTCCATGCCGCCGGCATCGAGCAGGGTCGCGACCATGGAGGTGGTGGTCGTCTTGCCATGCGTGCCGCCGATGGCGATGGCCTGGCGGAAGCGCATCAGCTCGGCCAGCATCTCGGCGCGGCGCACGATCGGCAGAAGCCGGGCGCGGGCGGCAGAGAGCTCTGGATTGGTGCGCTTGATCGCCGTGGAGACGACCACCACTTCGGCCAGACCCAGATTCTCGGCGGCATGGCCGATATGGACGGTGACGCCCTTTTCGCGCAGGCGCTGGACATTGGCGTTCTCGGCCGCGTCCGATCCCTGCACGGTATAGCCGAGATTGACGAGCACCTCGGCGATGCCGCTCATGCCGATGCCCCCGATCCCGATGAAATGCACAGGGCCGATATTGGGCGGCATCTTCATGAGACGCTCCTTCTTGTCGTTGGTTGTCATCGTGTGGAGGCAGCGCCGGTGAGGCGCGCGAGGAGATCGGCGAGCTGCGCGGCGGCATCGGGAATGCCGACCGAGCGCGCGACGGTGGCCATGGCTTCCGCCGAGGCCGCGTCTTCGGCCACGTCGCGAATATGCTGGGCGAGACGCTCGGGCGAAAGCTCGGATTGCTTCGCCAGAACCGCGCCGCCGCCTTCGGTCAGGCGCGCCGCGTTGGCCGCCTGATCGTGATCGAGGGCGTAAGGATACGGCACGAGAACGGACGGGCGGCCGATCACGCAGATTTCCGAAACGGTGGACGCGCCCGAGCGGCTGACCACGAGATGCGCGTGCCCGATCCGATCCGCCATGTCGCCGAAGAAGGGCGAGACATCGGCCGGAATGCTCATGCGCTGATAGAAGGCGCGCACCTCCGCCTCGTCCTCGCGCCGCGCCTGCTGCGTCACACGCAGCCGGGCCTGAAGCGGTGCGGGCAGAAGCTCGATCGCGGCGGGAACCGCCTTGGAGAAGAATTGCGCACCTTGGCTCCCGCCGAAGACGACGAGGTTGAAGGGCTCCGCGCCTCGGCTCGCCGCATAGGGCTGCTCGGCCGCCTTGAGCACGGCCGGGCGCACCGGATTGCCCGTCACGGTGATCTTCGACGCGATGGCGGGGTCGGCATGGCTCTGCGGAATGCCGGCGGCGATCGCTTTCACGCGGCCCGCCAGAAAGCGGTTGGCACGGCCCATCACGGCGTTCTGCTCGTGGATCAGCGTCGTGCGGCCCGCCTTCACGGCCGCGAGCATCGGCGGCACGGTCGGATAGCCGCCAAAGCCGATCACGGCGGCCGGCTTGATCTCGCGCATCAGGCGCAGCGCCTGCCGGTAGCCGTTGAGGAGTTTCAGCCCGGAGCGCAGGACAGCAATCGGGTTCTTCGAGCCGAAGGTGGCCGACGGGATCACATGCGTCGCATCCGCCGGGAAGCTGCCGGCGTAGCGCCCGGCCCGCTCGTCGGTCGCCAGATGGACGGTGAAGCCCCGCGCGCGAAGCTCGTGCGCCAGGGCCTCGGCCGGGAAGAGATGGCCGCCCGTGCCACCGGCGCACAGAAGGATCGGTCCTGCCATACGTGTCACCGCGCGTTCACGGCGTTCTGGAAGAACAGCGTGCGGTCCACCAGACGGTCGGTCTGCGAGACGTTCTCGGCGCGCTTGCGCGTCAGCGCCAGAACGAAGCCGGCCGTAATGGCGACGGCCATCATGGACGAGCCGCCATAGGAGATGAAGGGCAGCGTCATGCCCTTGGCGGGCATGAGATGGAGGTTCACCGCCATGTTGATGATCGACTGGAGGCCGAACAGCATGACCAAGCCGGAGATCGCCAGACGGTTGAACGTGTCGCGCTGGCGGAAGCCGACCGAAAGGCCCCGGATCACGATGAAGGCGAAGATCGAGGTCAGCGCCATGCAGGAGATGATGCCGAACTCTTCCGCGATCACCGAATAGGCGAAGTCGGTGTGGCTGTCGGGCAGGATGCGCTTGACCGTCCCCTCGCCCGGCCCCTGGCCGAGCCAGCCGCCGCGCATGATGGCCTCGCGGGCCGTGTCCACCTGGAACGTGTCGCCCTCGCCCGTCATGAAGCGGTCGATACGCGAGGCGACGTGCGGGAAGACGAAATAGGCCGAGCAGAAGCCGAAAACCGCGATGCTGCCGAGCATGACGATCCAGATCCAGGGCAGGCCCGCCATGAAGAACAGCGCGCCCCAGACGGAGCTGGACAGGATGGTCTGGCCGAGATCGGGCTGGGCGACCAGCAGCGCGCAGACCACCATCAGGATCAGGATGGAGAAGAGATTGCCCGGAATGTCCTTGCGCCGCGAATGCTCGGCAAAGAGCCAGGCGCAGACGACCACGAAGGCCGGCTTCATGAATTCGGAGGGCTGAATGCTGAGCGGGCCGATATCGACCCAGCGCCGCGCGCCCTTCACCTCGGTTCCGAAGAACAGCGCGAGCAGCATGAGCCCGAGCGCGCCGCAGAGCATGACCACGGACATGCGGCGGATGCCGCGCGGGCTGAGCAGCGAGGTCGCGAGCATCACCGCAATGCTCGGAAACAGGAAGAGGGCGTGGCGCTTGACGAAGTGGAAGGGCTCCAGCCCGATGCGCTCGGCCACGGGTGGGCTGGCGGCGAAGGACAGGACCATGCCGCCGATCATCAGGATCAGGAAGGCGGCAAGGAACCAGCGGTCGATCGACCGCCACCAGTCGGTGATGAGGCCCTTCTGAGCGCGACTGACCATGCTCTATCCCTTGCGGAAGACGTCGATTCCGGGCAGCGCTTCCACCAGCTGGCGGAAGCTGTCGCCCCGGACCTCGAAATTGCGAAACTGGTCGAAGCTCGCACAGGCGGGCGACAGGAGAACGACCTCCTCGGCCCCCGAGCGGGCGGCGTCGCGCGCCGCATTCTCGACCGCGACGTCCAGTGTACCTGATATTTCGTAAGGAATTCGTTCACCAAGAGTCGCGGCAAAAGCCGGCGCGGCCTCGCCGATCAGATAGGCCTTGGCGACGCGGGGGAACAGGGATTCCAGCGAGGCGATTCCACCCTCCTTGGGCAGGCCGCCCGCGATCCAGTGAATGCGCTCGAAGCTCGCCAGTGCGGGGGCTGCGGCGTCGGCATTGGTGGCCTTGGAATCGTTGACGAAGAGGACCGGGCCGGCGCGCCCAACCTGCTCCATGCGATGCACGAGGCCGGGGAAACTTTCGAGGCCGGCCTGGATTTCGGCCGCGCCCAGACCCAGCGCCGTCAGCGCGGCGACGGCGGCGGCAGCGTTCTGGCCGTTGTGCCGGCCACGCAGCGAGCCGATGCCGGCCAGCGGAAACTCGGCCTCAATGCGCCCATCCCGCATCGAAAGCAGCGTGCCGTCACGATAGACGATCCCGTCGTCCAGCGCCTTCTCCTTGGAGATGCGCACCACGACATTGCCTTCGCTTTCGTGCCAGTCGGCGATGCCGACACCATAATCGTCATCGACGCCGATCACGGCCGTTCCGGCGTCCTTCAGGAGGCGGGCCTTGATCGCGGCATAGTTCTCCATCGTCCCGTGCCGGTCGAGATGATCCGGCGTGAGGTTGAGAAGGATGCCGACGGTGGGCGCCAGCGAGGGCGCCAGATCGATCTGGTAGGAGGAGCATTCCACGACATAGTGCCGCTCGGGGGCGGGCGGCTCCAGCGTCAGAACGGCGACGCCGATATTGCCGCCGAGCTGCGTGTCGCGCCCGGCATGGCGCAGACAATGGGCGATCAGCGCCGTGGTGGTGGACTTGCCGTTGGTGCCGGTGATGGCGACGAAGGGTGCACGCGGGCACAGCGCGGCGCGCTCGCGCACGAAGATTTCGATGTCGCCGATCACGGGCACGCCCGCCTCACGCGCCAGCTCCGCCGCCCAATGGGGTTTGGGATGGGTCAGCGGCACGCCGGGCGACAGCACGAGCGCGTCCAGCCCGGACCAGTCGAGCCCATGCAGATCGCCGGTCGGCAAGCCTTGCGAGGCGGCAAGTTCCACGCTCTTCGGGTTGTCGTCGAAGGCCGTCAGCTCGACACCGCCCGCCTGGAGCGCATGGGCGGTGGCAAGGCCCGAGCCTCCGAGACCGAACAGCGCGACCCGCTGGCCCGCAAAACTCATCGCCGGGATCATGGCTCTCTCCTCAGCGCAGCTTGAGCGTCGAGAGGCCGACGAAAGCCAGCATCAGGGCGATGATCCAGAAGCGGACGACGACCTGACTCTCGGTCCAGCCGAGCTTCTCGAAATGGTGGTGGATCGGCGCCATGAGGAAGACGCGCTTGCCGGTGAGCTTGAAGGACGCGACCTGGATAATGACCGACAGCGCCTCCATGACGAAGAGGCCGCCGATCACGACCAGAACCAACTCGTGCTTGGTGGCGACGGCGACGGTGCCGACGAGGCCACCCAGCGCCAGCGAGCCGGTGTCGCCCATGAAGATGGCGGCGGGCGGCGCGTTGAACCAGAGAAAGCCGAGCCCCGCTCCGATCACCGCGCCGCAGACCACGGCCAGTTCGCCCGTGCCGACGACATAGTGGATCTGAAGGTAGTTGGCGAAATTCGTATTGCCCGCGAGATAGGCGATGAGCGCGAAGGCCGCCGAGGCGATCATGATGGGCATGATGGCGAGCCCGTCGAGACCGTCCGTCAGGTTCACGGCATTGGCCGCGCCGACCACGACCACCGCCGCGAAGGCCGCGTAGAACCAGCCGAGATCGATCAGAAGCGACTTGATGAAGGGCACCGACAGCGAGGTCGCGAAGCTGCCCGACTGCGCCATGATGATGAGGACGCCCGCCACCAAGGCGATCGCGAACTCGATGGCAAGGCGCGCCTTGCCCGAGAAGCCCTTGTGGCTCTGCTTGGTGACCTTCAGATAATCGTCATAGAAGCCGATGGCGCCGAAGCCCATCGTGACGAGCAGCACCGTCCAGACATAAAGATTGCTGAGATCGGCCCAGAGCAGCGTCGCGGCCAGAAAGCCCGCCAGGATCATCAGCCCGCCCATGGTAGGCGTGCCGGCCTTCTTGAAATGGGTCTGCGGCCCGTCGGCGCGGATCGGCTGCCCCCGCCCCTGCCGGATGCGCAGATTGGCGATGATGGCGGGGCCGAACAGAAACACCACGATGAACGAGGTGATCATCGCGCCGCCGGTGCGGAAGGTGATGTAGCGAAAGACGTTGAAGACCTGCGCGTCTTCGGTCAGCGCGGCCAGATAGGTGAACATGGTGCGTCAGGCTCCCTGCCAGGACTGGGATGGGGCAGGTTCGCCCATGGATGGGGCGGGCGGCGCAAACTCGGCGACGAGATCGTCCACCATTTTCGAGAAGCCGATGCTCTTGGACGCTTTGATCATCACGACGTCACCCGGCCGAAGGTGGCGTACCAAGCTTGCGCGAAGCTCGCCGGTCGAAGAATGCCACTCGTGGCGCACCAAGCGCTCCAGCGCCGCGTCGAGCGCGGTCATCTCGGTTCCGGCCAGAAGCACGAGGTCGGGATGGGCGTCGAGAACGGCGGCGGCGAGTTCCACATGCATGGCGCGCGAAAAGGCGCCGAGTTCCAGCATGTCGCCTAGAACCGCGATGCGGCGCGCTTCCGGCCCCGGCGCGCATTGCGCCAGAAGCGAGAGCGAGGCGCGCATGGAGGCGGGGTTGGCGTTGTAGCTTTCATCGATCAAGGTCCAGCTGCCACCGCCCGGCAGCGGCAGGACATGGCGCGCCCCGCGCCCCTTGCTGGCGCGCCAGTCGGCGAGCGCTGCTGCGGCGGCTTCGACATCGGCGCCCATCAGGTCGGCCGCGCCGAGAACGGCCAGCGCGTTCTGCGCGATATGGCGCCCGCCCGCCCCGATCTCCGTCATCACGTCCGTGCCGTCGATGCGCGCGGCCAGGCGCTGCCCGGCTCCGGTGGAGCGCAGGGCCGTCAGGCGATAATCGGCTTCCGGCGCTTCGCCGAAGGTGGTGATGCGCGTGACGCCGACGGCGCGGGCGCGCGCCGTCAGGCGAGGCAGCTGCGGATCGTCGGCGTTCAGAACCGCCGTGCCGCCGGGCACCAGTCCCTCGAAAATCTCGGCCTTGGCGTCGGCGATCTCGTCGATGTCGCGGAAGAAACCGAGATGGGCCGGCGCGATCAGCGTGATCACAGCCACATGCGGCTGCACCATCTTGACCAGCGGCCGGATCTCGTTCGGGTGATTCATCCCGATCTCGAACACGGCGAAACGCGCGTCGGCCGGCAGGCGCGCCAGCGTCAGCGGTACGCCCCAGTGATTGTTGAAGGAGGCGATTGAAGCGTGCACCTCGCCCTGGCGTTCCAGGATATGGCGCAGCGCGTCCTTGGTGGTGGTCTTGCCGACGCTGCCCGTCACCGCGACGATGCGCGCCTTCGACCGGGCGCGCGCCGCAAGCGCCAGGCGCTCCAGCGCCTTCAACACGTCATCCACCACGAGCAGCGGAACCGTGACGCTGCCGAGCGCCGGCAGTTTCTTTTCGGCGACGACCAGCAGCGCCGCGCCCGCCGCGATGGCTTGGCGCAGAAAGGCGTGGCCGTCGAAGCTTTCGCCCTTGATGGCGAAGAAGGCGTCGCCCGGCTGAAGCGTGCGCGTATCGATCGAAAGACCGGAAATGCCAGTGGGCATGGTGCCGATCGGCCGCCCGCCCGTCGCCTGGACGATCTCCTGCGGGGTCCAGAGCACCGTGGTCATGCGCTCTCCTTGTCGGCGATGGCGCGCCGAACTTCCTCATGGTCGCTGAAGGGGAAGGTCTCGCCCGCGATCGTCTGGCCGTTCTCGTGCCCCTTGCCGGCCACGATCACCGTATCCCCCGCCTCGGCCATGGCGATGGCCGTCGCAATAGCCTCGCGCCGGTCGGCGATCTCACGCGCGCCGGGTGCCGCGGCCAGGATGGCGGCGCGGATCGTCGCCGGAACCTCGGAGCGCGGGTTGTCGTCCGTGACGATCACGACATCGGCAAGACGCGACGCGATTTCGCCCATGATCGGGCGTTTGCCCGTATCCCGGTCGCCGCCGCAGCCGAACACGGCGATGACCCGGCCCGTGGTGAAGGGGCGCACGGACTGAAGCACGTTTTCCAGCGCCTCGGGCTTGTGCGCGTAATCCACGAAGACCGGCACGCCCTCGCGCGTGGTGCCTGCGAGTTCCAGCCGGCCCGGCGCGCCGCGAAGCCCTTCCAGCGCGCGCAGGGCGACAGCGGGCTCGACGCCCGTCGAGATGGCAAGACCAGCGGCGACCAGCGCGTTCGCCATCTGAAACTCGCCCGCCAGCGGCAGGACGATGCGATGGATCTGCCCGGCCGCCTCGATCTCGGCGATCTGGCGATGACGCTCATGCTCCAGGCGCTTGAGAACCAGAAAGTCCCCTGCCCGCCCGACGAAGCGAACGTCGGCGCCGGCCTGCCGCGCCGCATCGGCCGCGCGCGCGGACCATTCGTCGTCCGCGAAGATCACGGCTGGCGCGCCCTTCGGCAGCAGCGTGTCGAACAGGCGCATCTTGGCGCGGAAATAATCCTCGACCGTCGGATGATAATCCATGTGGTCGCGGCCGAGATTGATGAAGCCCGCCGCCGAAAGCTTGATGCCATCGAGCCGGCGCTGGTCCAGCCCGTGGCTGGATGCTTCCATGGAAGCGTGCGTGACGCCCTCGTCGGCGAGTTCCGCCATGAGCTTGGCGAGCGCGACGGGCTCGGGTGTCGTCAGCGTGCCGTAATCGTTGCGCTTGGGCGAGACGACGCCGGTCGTGCCGATCGAAGCGGCGGCGAGGCCGGCGGCGGCCCAGATCTGGCGCGTGAAGGCGGCGATCGAGGTCTTGCCGCTGGTTCCCGTGACGGCCACCACCCAGCCCGGCTGCCGGCCATAAAAGCGCGTCGCCATCAGGGAGAGGGCGCGGCGCGGATCGTCCACCCGCACCAGAGGCAGGCGACTGTCTACGGTGGCATCTTTCGAGACGAGAAGCGCGGCGGCACCCCGCCGCTCGGCGTCCGCGAGGAAGCTTTCGCCATTGGCCTTGGTGCCGGCGAGGGCGGCAAACAGGAAGCCGGGCTCCACGCGCCGGGAATCCGAGGTCAGGCCCGTGATGTCGATATGGGCTCCGTCTGGTCCGGTTTCGAACTCACCGGCGAGGTCGCAAAGCTTCATTCACCATCTTCCACGTCGCAGAAAAAAGCCGGCGGCGCGCCGCCGGCTTTCGAATTGGGTCGTCTCGGCGGGCTTCTTAGAGCACCCTGCCCGACGATTGAAGCCTTTTGGCGTCAGTACGATACGAGGAGCTGCTTGCCCGCGTCGCCGAAATCAGGCTTCACGTTGAGGAAAGTCGCGGCTCGGCGAATGATGTTGCCCACCAGCGGCGCGGCGTTCCAGCCGGCCTGCGCGTTGGGCTTGCCCGGCTCGATCTGCGGATCGTCCACGATCGACATGACGATGTAGCGCGGCTTCTCGATCGGGAAGGCGCCGACATAAGCGTTGAAGCGGCGGTCCTTGGCGTAATGGCCGTTGATGACCTTTTCGGCCGTGCCCGTCTTGCCGCCCACATGGTAGCCGGGAACGTTGGCCGCGCGGCCCGAGCCTTCCTCGCCGTTGATGCGGAAGATCGTGCGCATGTCGAGCGAGGTCTTTTCCTGCAGGACGCGATGCTTGACCTCGTCAGCCTGCGCCTGGGTGCGCGGCAGGAAGGTCGGCGGAATAAGGAAGCCACCATTGATCACGGCCGCCGCCGCGACCGCCGTGTTCAGCGGCGTCGTGGACACGCCATGGCCGAAGGCGATGGTCATGGAATTGATCTTCTTCCAGGTCCTCGGCTGCGTCGGCATGGCGACCTCCGGCAGCTCGGTCTTGAGGCGGCCGAGAACACCCAGCCGCGTCAGAAATTCCTGGTGGTTTTCAAGACCCACCATATCCGCCTCGCGGGCCGAGCCGACGTTGGACGAATATTTGAAGATGTCGGGCACCGAGAGCGAAGCGCCCTTGTTGTGGAATTCCTTGATCGTATGGCCGGCCACGAAGAACGGCCGGGTGTCGACCATCGAATTGATGTTCACCTTGCCGAAGTCGAGCGCCATTGCGGTGGTGAAGATCTTGAAGGTCGATCCCATCTCGAACGTGCCGGCCGAGAAGCGGTTGAGATTTTCCTTCTTCAGCGCGTCGCCGGGGCTGTTGGGGTCGAAGTCGGGCATGGAGGCCATGGCGATGACTTCGCCCGTGTTCACATCGAGCACCAGCGCGCCGATGGCAACGGCGCGGTATTTCTGCATGGCGAGCACCAGCTCGTCGCGCACGATGTGCTGGACGCGCAGGTCGATCGAAAGCTTCACCGGCTCCAGGCTGTCGTTCGAGGCGAAGCCGCTCGACTGCAGCGCCCGGAAGCCGCTGTCGTCGACATATTTCTCCATGCCGGCAATGCCCTGATTGTCGACATTGGTGAAGCCGACAATGTGAGCCGCCGTCGGGCCGCCGGGGTAGAAACGACGCTTCTCGGTGCGGAAGCCGATACCGGGAATGCCGAGCGCCAGGATTTCCTGCTGCTGGCGCGGCGTCAGCTCGCGCTTGAGCCAGGCAAAGCCCGCCTTGGACGACAGGCGATCGTGCAGGACCTTCGGGTTGAGATCTGGCAAGACGGTCAGCAGCGCCTCGGTCGCCTCGTCGGCGTCGAGAATGCGGCGCGGCTCGGCAAAGAGCGAGGCGGTCTTGATGTCGGTCGCCAGCACTTCGCCGTTGCGATCCACGATATCGGGCCGCGTCACGGGGCCGGCATTGGCCATCGCGCGATAGGCGTCGTTGGGGTCCGCCATCGCGCCCCACATCAGAAGGCGCGCGCCGATGACGCCATAGATCGAGCAGAAGAGGCCCGTGGCGATGATAAAGCGCGCCTTGTTGCGCGGCGCTTCGCTGCGGCGCGGGCGCAGCGATCCGGCGGCCGATGTCTCGGATGCACCGCGACGCCGCAGGAAGTTCAGGTTACGGCGAAAATCGATCATCGCGACTTGCTCCCGTCCACGGCGGCGAACCGTTCGCGGTTCTTCTGGTCGGTTTCGGGCACGACCGGCAGCGGAGGCGAAGGCAGCTGGTTCGGCTCCACGATCTGCTCGGGAGCGGTCGGGTTGAGCTTCAGCGTGTCTTGGAAGGATTTCGCGAGTTGCTCCAGACGATTGGGCTGGTTGAGAAGACTCCAGTCCGCGTCGAGCAGCTGGATCGTCTCCTTTTCCAAAGCAATCTTGCGGTCGAGAAGCGCGATCTGATGCTCCACCGATTCGGCCTGATACTTCTGTCCGAAGGTCCAGGCGGCGGCGCCAAGCATGAGGATGACGAGGAGAACGTCGAGCGTCTTCGACATGGGACGGTTCAAGCTCCGGACGGCAGGTCTGCCAGCGACGGCAGATCGATGAAATCCGTCGCCTCGCTTTCCGGGCGCGGGGGCGCGTCGGTGCGGACGGCGGAACGCAACTTGGCGGAACGAGCGCGAGGGTTGGACGAGATTTCGTCCTCATCACCCGTCACCGGCCGGTTACGAGATTCGAATGTGCGGTCCTTATGCTGAACATCTGGTAAATGGCGCGAGGTCGAACCCGCTTCCGATCGATCGCGCAGGAAGCGCTTGACGATCCGATCCTCCAGCGAATGAAACGTGACGATCGCCAGCCGGCCGCCGGGCTTCAGGACGCGCTCGGCCGCGACCAGCGCGCGCGCCAGTTCGCCCAACTCGTCGTTCACGTAGATGCGCAGCGCCTGAAAGGTGCGCGTGGCCGGATCGATGCGATCCTTGGGGGCCCGGCCGACGACGCGGCCGACGACCTGCGCCAGATCCAGCGTGCGCTCGAACGGACGCTCGGCCCGGCGCGCCTCGATGGCGCGCGCGATGCGCCCGGCCTGTCGCTCCTCGCCCAGGAAATTCAGGACGCGCGCGAGATCGCCGATCTTCAGTCGGTTGACCACATCGGCCGCGCTCGGCCCCGAGCGGCTCATGCGCATGTCGAGCGGGCCGTCCTTCTGGAAGGAGAAGCCCCGCTCCGCCTCGTCGATCTGCATGGAGGAGACGCCGATATCGAGCACCACGCCATCGACCGAGCCACCCGCCTCACGCGCGACGATCTCCTCCAGATCGCCGAAGCGACCGTGGACGAGACGCAGGTTCGGCTGCGCCGCCAACATGGGCGCGGCGGCGGCGATGGCGGTCGGGTCGCGGTCGATACCCAGAACGCTGGCGCCCGACATGAGAAGGGCGGCCGAATAGCCGCCCGCCCCGAACGTCCCATCGACGATCACATCGCCGGAGCCAGGGTCGAGCGCCTCCAGCACAGGCCGGAGGAGCACCGGAATGTGACGAACCGGTCCGCCATCGGCAGGTTCCTCAACCATGCCGTGATCCGTCATCATTCCGGCGCACCCTCGGACATGCCTCGGCTGGATCGACGCGCCGTCAAACGCGCGCGCGCCTCCGCTCGATAGGCCTCGAACCGGGATGGCTCCCAGAGTTGGAAGAAATGATTGCGCCCCACGAAGGTTACGCGATCGGTGATGCCCGTGTGAGAGCGAATGAAGTCCGACACCATGATGCGCCCCTCGGCATCGAATTTCAGAAAGGCGCCATCGCCATAGGCAAAGAGCGACATGTCCGAATAGTCCTCGCTGAAAGGGTCCGCATCCGCCATGCGGGCCTCGTAGCGCTCCAGAAGATCCATGCCGCCGACATCGATGGCCGGCTGCCCGATCGCCTGAAGGGCATAAAGCTCGCGAAACCCGCGCGCCGCCAAGACCTGACGAAACAGGGCCGGCACCGACACCCGGCCTTTGGCGTCGATATTGTTGACCGAGTTGGAGAGAAACCGGTCCATCGTCGCCGCCGACCGCCCCTCTGATCCCTCGCTTTGCCACGACACCCTCGCCCATGCTCAACGCCGAATTTCAGCACACAAACTCACCCGCCGGCAGCACAACAGCCGACGTCGCCCCAGCCAAAACACGCTGAAACGGATGCTCGCCAATGTTCGAATTCGACCCAAAACCGGGCCTTCAGGATGAGATTTGGGATATCATGGGCTCCCATGGGGGTCAATGGGAACGGCCCGGCCGAGCGGGAGCGGGCAGCCTGTTGCAGGCTTGCAGCACGACATGATTTTAATATGATTTAACAGTATATTAAGACGATCGGTTCTGCGCTCGGTTGAACGCGCTCAACGTGGCTCGAAGGGCCATCGCAGCCCGGCGCGCGGGTCTTTGAATCCAGCATTTACAAAGGGTAAACGGCAGACGACCGACCCAAACTGCTAAGGGTCTCCATTTTCTTAGACCTGCCCAAGGCCGGCGTAAAATGCGCGAAATCCGCTCTTGAACTTTTGGTAAAACAGGAAATTTAAGGGCGACCGGCTCGAGTCGTGCTGCACCCGAAGGCAGGCGAGTGGATCGACGGAGAATCGGGGAGTGCGTGGTGGAGCTTCATCCCATCCCGCGTCCGATGTCGGGGGACAGTCTCGGCTTGAGTGCCGAACGCCTCGGCGGGCGCCGATCATGATGGGGCGTGTGACGGTCGAAGGCCAGCCGGCCTATAAGCCGGGTTCTGTGCGGCGGCTTTCGCCGCCCGGCGACCATTCCTCTGGGACGCCGCTCGCGCGACGCCTCAAGCAACCCACCCGAACGACAGGGCCGGAGAGGCCTGGCGGTTTCCCGCCGCGTCGTTCCTATTCGGTCTTGCTCCCGGTGGGGTTTGCCCTGCCGTCGCCATTGCTGGAAACGCGGTGGGCTCTTACCCCACCGTTTCACCCTTACCTTCGGCCGAAGCCGAAGGCGGTTTGTTTTCTGTGGCACTTTCCCTGGGGTCGCCCCCGCCGGGCGTTACCCGGCACCGTTTCTCCGTGGAGCCCGGACTTTCCTCCCCCGCCGCCTTTCGACATAGGACGGGAGCGGCCGCCCGGCCGGCTGGCGTGCGTGGTCTCGCGCGCCGGGGGTCCGCTGTCAAGCGTCGGTCGGCTCAGAGCGAAGCCAGAACCAGCTTCACCTTCTCGCAATAGCGGGCCGAAGTCGGGTTCATGCGTTTGGAATAATGGCCGGCATTGTATTTGAGAATCGTGCCGCACAGCGTGCCGCCGCCCCGGCGCTCGGCGCCGGCGAGATATTTCATGCCGTATTTGATGTTGACGATCGGATTGTAGAGATCGGTCGCATCGCCGGTGAAGCCCATGTCGCGGGCCGTGGCGGGCTTGATCTGCATCAGGCCGATCTCACCGGCCCGGCCGGTGACGTCGACGCGGTAGTGGCTTTCGACGGAGACGATGGCATGGGCGAGTTCCACCGGCACGCCATTGGCCTTGGCTTCCCGCTCGATGATGTCGGCGAAGGGTTTCTGGGCGAGGCGGGCCGCCTCGTCATCGACCGCATCGATCTGGCTGGCGGCGGGGTCTGTCAAATCCTGATCGGTCGAGGTCTTCTCGATAGGCGCAGTGGAAGTCGAAGAGGCGGTGTCGGCGTCGGCGGCGGTCATAGGCGCAAGCAGAAGCGTCACGGCGGTGGCCATGGCAGGCAGTCGTCTCATTTCGGTCCTGTGGTCTTCGACGCTCCCGGCCTAACAATCCGGTTCCGTCGTCCCCTCTCGGCCGCAGATGCGCAGCGGCGGTACCCCCTCCTTTTGCCCGAAAAATCGAACCGGAAAGCGGCACTTCAGTAACGGAATATTAATGACTGAAACAAAACGCGCTTGAACAAACCTCTGGTCCGCGCGTTTTCAGCCTCCAGTTTGCACCGTTTGGAGGAGTTGCGTCAGCACCTCACCCGTTTCCTGATCGACACGTCCATCGACGCGAACAGGCCGAAAATGACGCTGGAAGGCGCGGGTCACTGAGGCCGTCTCAGGCCCGAAGATTCCGTCGTTTCGGATGCCATAACCATAGGCCGCGAGCTGACTCTGATAGGCGGCGACCGCCCCGCCTCGATCCCCCTCGGCTAGCAAAGCTTTGTTTTGCTTATGTTTGCTGGCAAACCAAAGGCCGACACCGGCTGAAAAAAGTTGATCCCAAGGAAACAACTCGCCCGGATCTTCCTTCCTCGCAGGCGCTATATCGGAATGCGCCAAGACCAATTGTGGCAAGATCGACCAGCGATTGCCACAATCTTTGCACAATTCGATGACCGCATCGATCTGCCGTTGCGGAAATGGTCGGTAGCCATGCTCATGGCCGGGATTGACGATCTCGATGCCGATGGCGCGGGAGTTCACGTCCTCCCTCCCCTGCCAAGAGCCCCGCCCTGCGTGCCAGGCGCGGCGCGCTTCGGACACAAGCTGAATAATCTCGCCGTCTTCCTCGACGACATAATGAGCCGAGACTTCGCTCACCGGGTCGGTCAGGCGCGCAAGCGCGGCCGCGCCCGTACGCATCCCCGTGTAATGCAGGAGAAGCATGTCCGGCCCCGCCTGCCCCCGCCGCTCGTTATGGCTGGGCGATGGCACGCAGCGCGACACGAGCGAACTGTCGGGACTCACTCGGCGGGGGCCATCTTGCCGAGCGTCGCCCAGGCGGCGTTGATCGCCTTCATGCGCTCGGTCGCGATCGCCAGAAACTCCTGCGGCACGCCGCGCGCCACGAGCCGGTCCGGGTGGTTTTCCTTGACGAGTTCGAGATAGCGCCGCCGGATCGTCTCGGGACTGTCGCTCGGCTCGACGCCCAGAACCGCATAGGCCCCAGCCTCGCCGCCGATGATGTGGCGCGCCTTCAGGCGCTCGAACTGCGCCTCGCTGATCTCGAAGAGTTCGGCCACGCGCTCGAGAAAGGCGAGTTCGCGGTCATGAACGAACCCGTCCGCCCCTGCGATGAAGAACAGGCCGTCGAGAACGTCGGTCAGGAGCGCGCAGTCGCGCTCGCCGCTGCCACACAATCCGCGCATCCGCAGCGCATAGGCTTCGAAGCCGGCCGTGTCCTGCTTGGCGAGGTCATAGAGCCGAAAGACGTTGCGCACTTCCTCGGGCGGAATGTCGAAGATACGGCGGAACGCGTTGATTTCGTTCTGACTCACCACGCCATCGGCCTTTGCCATCTTGGCCGAGAGCGCGATCATCGCCACGGAGAATGCGACGCGCTTTCGCGTTTCGCGATCGGCCTCGAAGGCCGAGCGAATGCGCTCTACCAGAGCTTCGACGGTGGCCGCGCCACTGGCCGCGAGATCCCGCACGAGTTGCGCGAGGCTCGAAAAGATCGACATGGTTTCTTTCGTTTCCGCCGCGCCGCCAAGGGCGCCCGACTCGGCACTTTATCGCAGCGCGCTCTGCCGCGACAGCGAAAGCAGGCGGCCGCCAGCCCCTCTCTCGACGAAAAAGGCCCGCGCTGGTGGCGCGGGCCCGGTCAGTGGCGCTGTGGGCCGCCCCTGCCTTTACGGCGTGGTGGTCGTCGTGCCCGTCGTACCCGTGGCACCCGGCGTCGCGGTCATGCCAGTCGTTCCCGTGGTGCCGGTGGCCGGCGTGGTCGTGGTGGTTCCCGTCGCCGGAGCGGTCGTGGTGCTGGCGGCCGGCGTGGTCGTGTTCGAATTGCTTTTGTTGTCCGAGCAGGCCGTCAGCGCCAGGAGGGCGACGGCGCTAAGAGCAAGAGAGATCGTCTTCATGAGATACGGTCCTGTTGTTGGTCTGCTGCCCCTACAACGAGCCAAATGGGGTTCGGTTCGCCTATTTCCTGTTCACGCTGCATTTCATCGGTCACATCTGCGCCAGATCACGCTCCGGCGATGCGAAGGGCAACGCCAGCCCGGCGTAAGGTCCCGTGCGCACTTTGCCGCCGCATGGGACGCCATGGCAGGGATACGGAACCGATGCGATCATCACCGAACACGGATCGCGCGCCGCTCGCCTCGGCCGGCCGGGCGCTGGCCCTCGCGCTGTTCGCCTGCCTCGCTCTCACCAGCTGCCGGTCCGTTTCGCTGGATGCGACCGAGCTGGGCCTTGTCGGCATCAAGGGATCGAAGCCCGAGCATTACCCGGTCCACGGTATCGACGTCTCCAAATACCAGGGCGAGGTGGATTGGGAGGCGGCGCGCGCGGGCGGGGTCGCCTTCGCCTACATCAAGTCCACCGAGGGCGGAGACCGGATCGACAGCGCCTTCGCGCGCAACTGGAAATACGCCAAGGCCGCCGGCGTGCCGCGCGGGGCCTATCATTTCTTCTACTGGTGCCGGCCGGGCCTCGAGCAGGCGCGCTGGTTCATCGAGAACGTGCCGCGCGACCCCGACGCCCTCCCCCCGGTGCTCGACGTCGAATGGACGCCGGATTCGCCGACCTGCACCCGCCGCCCGCCGCGCGAGGAGATGGTGCGCGAGATGAGCGCCTTCCTGAACGCGGTGGAGCGCTATTACGGCGTGCGCCCGATCATCTACGCGCCGATCGACATTCACCGCGACCGGCTGATCGGCACCTTCCCCAAGCACCAGTTCTGGCTGCGCGGCGTGAAGGATCATCCGAGCGAGAACTATCCCGGCCGCGACTGGCGCTTCTGGCAATGGACGGCCACGGGCACCGTGCCGGGCGTCCCGGGCGGGGTCGATCGCAATGCCTTTTCCGGCACGAAAGCCGATTGGGACGCCTGGCTGAAGGCGCATCGACCGGCTTCTTGACCACCTCTTCTTCAAAGCGCCGCACTTTGCCTGTTAGGGCGGCGTATTCCTTTTCTATGACGGACCGGCCATGACCCTTTCGCTGAAACCTCTGCTTCTTGCTTCCACGCTGCTGCTAGTGGGCGTCGGCGCGGCCGCCGCGCAGGGCGCGCAGTGCGGCGGCGACTGGAACAGCTTCCTGAAAGGCGTTCGCGCGGAGGCTCTGGCCAAGGGCCTGTCGCAGAACGGCGTGGACCGGGCGCTGGCCCATGTCCGGCAGGATGAGAAGGTGCTGGCGCGCGATCGCGGCCAGGCCGTGTTCCAGCAGGAATGGCTGCGCTTCCAGGGCCGCATGGTCAACAAGGACCGGCTCGCGCGCGGCAAGGCGAACCTTCAGAAATACGCCTCGACCTTCCGCGAGGTGGAGGCCAAGACCGGCGTTCCCGGCCCGGTGATCGCAAGCTTCTGGGGCCTTGAGACCGATTACGGCGCGGTGCTCGGCGATTTCGACACGCTGTCGGCGCTGGCGACGCTCGCTCATGACTGCCGCCGCCCGGAAATCTTCCGCCCCCATCTCATCGGCGCGATCGAGCTGGTGGATCGCGGCTACCTGACGCCCGAGCAGATGAAGGGCGCCTGGGCCGGCGAACTTGGCCAGACGCAGATCCTGCCCGAGGACTATATCGCCTTCGGCACGGACCAGGACGGCAACGGCACGATCAATCTCCTGACCGACGTGCCCGACGTTCTGATGACGACCGGCAAGTTCATCCAGTCCATGGGCTGGCGCAAGGGCGAGCCCTGGCTGGAAGCCATCCGTATGCCAGCCGATTTCCCCTATGATCGCGCCGCGCTCGTCAACAAGGAGCCGCGCTCGGAATTCGCCAAGCTCGGCGTCACCAAGTCGGACGGCTCGCCGTTGGAGCGCGACGGCATGATGGCCTCGATCATCCTGCCGCAGGGCAAGGGCGGCCCGGCCTTCCTCGCCTTCCCGAATTTCGACGTCTATCTCAAGTGGAACAATTCGCTGACCTATTCGCTGACCGCCGGCTATTTCGGCACGCGGCTGGCGGGCGGGCCGGAAGTCGCGGTCGGCAATCCGCAGCCGGGCCTCGACGGCGAGCAGATGAAGCGCCTTCAGCAGCGCCTCGTCTCGCTCGGCTACGATGTCGGCAAGGTGGACGGGATTCTGGGCGCCAACACGCGCGCGGCCGTCGCGACCGAGCAGCAGAAGCACGGCATGGCGCCGGACGGCTGGCCCACGACCGAGCTTCTCGCGAAGCTCGGCTGATACGAAAAAAGGGCGGCCTCGGAGCCGCCCTTTTCATGTCGATCAGAATTTCAGTTCCGCAGCCTCAGGCGACGGCCTTCCAGTTCAGCCCGCCCGCGTCCGTCTGCAGGAAAGCCTCGCCGCAGGCCTTGGCGAGCGTGCGCACGCGCAGGATATAGCTCTGGCGCTCCGTCACGGAGATCACGCCGCGCGCGTCGAGCAGGTTGAAGACATGGCTGGCCTTGATCGCCTGATCGTAGGCCGGCAGCACGCATTTGTGCAGGGTCTGATTGCCGCCCGACACCGGCGCGCCGGCCTGGAGCAGCGCCCGGCACTCCGCTTCCGCATCCTCGAAATGCTTCAGCAGCATCGCCGTGTTGGCGAACTCGAAATTATGCCTCGAATATTCCTGCTCGGCTTGCAGGAAGACGTCGCCATAGGTGACCTTCTCGTCGCCCTCGCGGCCGTTGAAGTTCAGGTCGTAGACATTGTCGACGTTCTGGACATACATGGCAAGGCGTTCGAGACCATAGGTCAGCTCGCCCGCCACCGGCGCGCATTCGATGCCGCAGACCTGCTGGAAATAGGTGAACTGCGAGACTTCCATCCCATCGCACCAGCATTCCCAGCCGAGGCCCCAGGCGCCCAGCGTCGGCGACTCCCAGTCGTCCTCCACAAAGCGGATGTCGTGCAGGCCCGTGTCGATGCCGATCGCCTTCAGGGAGCCGAGATAGAGTTCCTGGAGGTTGGGCGGGTTCGGCTTCAGGATGACCTGATACTGGTAATAGTGCTGGAGCCGGTTCGGGTTCTCGCCATAGCGCCCGTCCTTGGGACGGCGCGAGGGCTGAACATAGGCCGCGTTCCAAGGCTTGGGGCCGAGCGCGCGCAGCGTGGTGGCGGGGTGGAACGTGCCCGCGCCGACTTCCATGTCATAGGGCTGGAGCACGACGCAGCCATAATCGGCCCAGTAGCGATGCAGCGCCAGGATCAGGCCCTGAAACGAGCGTTCGGGCCGCATATGGGGGGCGAGTTCGGACATGTCGTGCCTTTCCGGCCAAGCAGCGTCGCGGCCCGCCCGAAGGCGAAGCCGCTCTTTGGCGCGGGAGTTGCCACGCCGGCGCGGGAAGGGTCAAGCCTTGCCGCGTCTCGCCCGCCCTCAGTCCTCCTGAAGACGGAAGACCCCGTCCTCGCCGCGCACGAGCGTGCCTTGCGCGCCGGTGCGCATTTCCGCTTCCGAGCGGCGGTTGCGCTCCGAGACGCGCGCGGCGTCCCGCTGCATCTGCTGGTATCCGAAATAGGCCGCCGCACCGACGAGGCCGAAGAGAAAGATGGGCATCAGATCCGCCATGGTTCGTCCGCCTCAAGTTTCGTCGTCAAACCCGGCAAAGGCAAGGCATAAGCCGCCGATCACAAGCCGTAGCGCGCCCAGAGCGCGCGCTCCTCGGCTGCCTCCACCAGAGCGCCGCCCAAGCCCGCGCCGGCCTGCGACAGGTCGAGGCTGCCCGCCAGCCGGCTCGCCCCGCCGCCCGAGCCGCGAAGCGAAAACAAGCCGCGCTTGGGGCCGATCACCTGCAGCTTGACCTTGTCGCCGTAATGGCCGCGCAGGACGGTGCGCAGATCGCCCAGGCGATCCACGAGGCCAAGTTCCAGCCCGCGCACGCCCGACCAGAAAAGGCCCGTGAAGAGATCGGGATGATCGGCGAGCTTCGCTCCTCGCCGGGACTGCACGAGGTCGATGAAGGTCTTGTGGACGTCGAGCTGGAGCGATTTCAGATGCTCGACATCTTCGGCCCGCTCGGGGCGGAACGGATCGAGCGTCGCCTTGTTCTGACCGGCCGTGTGCACGCGACGCTCGACGCCGATCTTGCGGATCAGCTCCACGAAGCCGAAGCCGCCCGACACGACGCCGATCGAGCCGACGACGCTGGAGGGATCGGCCACGATCTCGTCGCCCGCGCAGGCGATCATGTAACCGCCCGACGCCGCGACATCCTCGCAGGCAACGATCACATGCTTGCGCTTTTCCTCGGCGAGATCACGAATGCGCTGAAACACCAGCCGGGACTGGACGGGCGAGCCACCCGGCGAGTTGATCGAGATCGCGACAGCCGGCGCGTCCTTCATCGCGAAGGCGCGCTCCAAAAGCGGGGCGACCGAAGCCAGCGAGATGGACTGGCGGAACGGCCCCGACGCGCCGGCCATGATGACACCCTGAAGCCGCACGACCGGAATGACGGTCGCCTCGGAGCGAAAGCGCTTGGGCAGGAGCTTCTTCAGGCGGTTGGGCACGGGCAAAACCTCGGGGTCGCGAATCGTGGCCTTCATGTAGGAAGAGCCGGGCGCGGAAGAAAGCGCCCCCGTTACGAAACCGAAATCTCCGCCTCGCCCGATGACACAGCGCGCCGAAGCGCTTCGTCCAGAACGAGCGGCGGGCGGATGAGAAGCGGCGCGCGCGAGCCTCGCACCGCCGAGGCGAGAAGCCGGATCGCCGGATCGCCCGGCGCGGAATGGACCGCGTAGAGATGCAAAGCGCCGAAGCGCCCCTCCATGCCCTCCAGAAGTTCGGGCAAATTGTCCGGCCGAAGGATCATGGTGATCCGCGCCCCGTGCCTCGACAGCGCGCCCGCCACCGCCAGCCAGCGCACGAGGAATCCCGGCTCCGGCAGGGATTTCGCCGCACCGCGCCGTGCATCGGGCGACAGGCGCCCACCGGCGGGATGAAAGGGCGGATTGGAGAGGACGAGATCGAAGCGGGCATCTGCCAGTCCCGCCGCCTCCCGCACCGGGCGCGGGGCCAGAAGGTCGAGTTCCACCACGTCGAGGCGGGGGGCGAGCGCGGCGTTCTCAGGCAACGCGATGGAGGCGCGCGCCAGCGCCGCCATGCTCGGCTCGCGCTCGGCGAGCACGAGCGACAGACCGGGCGCGTGCACAGCCGCCGCCAGCGCAACGGCCCCCGCCCCGCTTCCCATGTCGAGCGCGTGGCCCGTAGCGTTTCTTGGCACGGTGGCCGCCAGAAGCAGCGCGTCATGCCCGGCGCGAAACCCGCCGCGTCGAGGCTGGAGCAGGTGGAAGGCCCCGCCGAGAAAGGCGTCCTTCGAGATGTCCTCCGCTGCTGGCGGAGCGACCTCAGGAGGGGTCGGAGAGTTCATGGCCGAGTTCCGCGTCGTGCAGCAGCCGGCGCGCCGTGTCGATTTCGCCTTCGTCCACCAGAAGCCGGCGCGGGATGGCGCCGATCGAGCCGTCGAGAATGCTCATATGGCCGTCCGCGACGAAATGCGCGATCCCGGCATCCTTCAGGAGCACGGAGAGAAAGGACAGGAGAACGGGGTCGTTGGAACGCACAAGTTCGATCATGGGCTGACTTGGCGTGAAACGCGGCTACACCGCAAGGGCCGCGTTCGCGCCCTTTCACCCTCCATGACCGATCTTGTCATGCCATTCGCTCTTGCCGCCCGCCGCCCGCCCCGCTATTGCCCCGGCAACCGAATGGAGGATATCGTGAGCCTAGCCAGCCCCGTGGGTACCGTCAGGCCCATCGCCTCGATCGATCCGATCCTCGGTTTGACGCGCGCCGATATGAACCGCGTCAACGACATGATCCTGGCCATGGCCGGGTCGAATGTCGAACTGATCCCTGAGATCGCCGACCATCTGATCTCGTCCGGCGGCAAGCGGCTGCGCCCCATGCTGACGATCGCCTCGGCGCTGCTCTTCGGCTACGAGGGCGAAGGTCATGTGAAGCTCGCCGCCAGCGTCGAGTTTCTCCATACCGCGACACTCCTGCATGATGACGTGGTGGACGAAAGTGACCTGCGCCGGGGGCGCAAGACCGCGCGCACCATCTGGGGCAATCAGGCGAGCGTGCTGGTCGGCGACTTTCTGCTCGGCCAGGCCTTCAAGATGATGGTCGAGGTCGGCTCCATGCGTGCCCTCGCGATCCTGTCCAACGCCTCGGCCGTGATCGCCGAAGGCGAGGTCTGGCAGCTCTCCGCCGCCAAGAAGATGACCACCAGCGAGGCCGATTATCGCGCCGTGATCGCCGCCAAGACGGCCGAGCTTTTCGCGGCCGCTGCCGAAGTCGGCCCCGTGATCGCCAAGTCGGGCGATGCGGCCGAGCGCGCCATGCGCGCCTATGGCATGCATCTCGGCATGGCGTTCCAGCTCGTGGACGATGTTCTCGACTATGGCGGGTCGGCCGACGATCTCGGCAAGAATGTCGGCGACGACTTCCGAGAAGGCAAGATCACCCTGCCCGTCATCCTCGCCCATGCGGCGGGCGACGAGAGCGAGCGCCAGTTCTGGCGTGAGGCCATGGAAGAAGGCCGCAACGATGACGCGGCGCTGGCGCGCGCGCGCGCGATCATGCAGCGCCATGGCGCGCTGGAAGCGACCAAACAGCGCGCCCGCGAAGAAGGCCGGCTGGCATCGGACGCTCTGTCGGCCATGCCGCCCGGCCCGGCGCGGGACGCGTTGGAGGCGGTCGTTGAATTCTGCATCGACCGGATTTCGTGAGGCGCGTTTCGCGCCCGCACTTGCGCCCGGCCGTAAAATGAACAAGCTGGCTTGACAAGGGAACGGGTCGGCGCTTGCTGCCCGCTCAGCGGCGACGATCTTTAGAGGTCTCGCCTGCGACGGCCGCTTCGGGCCGCTTTCGTCCTTCGCAAAGGAATTCGACGTGGATACATCGCGCATTTCGCGGATCGCTCTGGCGGCAGCCCTCGCGGCCTCGATGATGGCGATCGGCGTGGCCGAAGCGCAGGCGAAGAAGGTCGAGCCGGCTCCGGCCGCCGCCAGCGGCAAGCCGCCGATCGAGGTGAACACCCTTTCGGGCGCCTATCTCGCCGCCAAGCAGGCGCGCGAGAACCGCCAGCCCGACATCGCGGCGGATTACTACGCCAAGGCGCTATCGCTCGACCCCAATTCCGAAACGCTCCAGCAGGAGGCGATGTTCGCCTATCTCGCGGACGGGCGCTTCGCAGAAGGCGTAAAGCTCGCCACCAAGCTGGCGGGCAACGAAGATGTCGGCAAGGTCGCCCATATCGCGCTGGCGCTCGATGCGCTGCGCTCCAGCCGCTTCGATGCGGCCATCGGCCAGCTCAAGCTGGAAGACACGAGCGATCTCGACACGCTGCTGATCGGCCATCTCTCGGCCTGGGCCGAGCTTGGCGCCGGTCGCTCGCGCGAGGCGCTGGCGCGCATTCAAGGGCTCTCGGGTGCCTCCTGGTTCTCCGTTTTCAACCAGTATCAGGCCGGTCTCCTCGCAGGCCTCGCCGGCAACCTGCCGGCCGCGCGCACGGCGCTGAACAGCGTCATCTCCGATCAGGCTTCCGCCCAGACCTCGGTGGACGCCTTCCTTGCCAGCGCCGAGGCGCTCGGCCGCCTGGAAGCGCGCGCCGGCAAGAAGGCCGACGCACTGGCTGCCATCGACAAGGGCTTGGAACTCGCCCCTGGCTACGAGCCGCTGACGCAGCTGCGCAGCGAGGTCGAGGCCGGTAAGAAGATCGCCGCGCCCATCGAAAGCGCGCAGGAAGGCGCGGCTGAAACGCTCTATATTCTCGGTCAGGCCATCAACCGGGGCGACGGGCAGGACGTGGCGCTTCTCTACTTCCAGTTCGCCAAGGCCGTGTCGCCGACGCCCAATCCCAAGCTTCTGACGGCGCTGGCCGGCGTCGCCGATCGCACGCAGCAGATCGACCTCGCGCTGTCCTATTACGCGCAGATCCCCAAGGCTTCGCCCTATCACCGCACGGCCGAGCTTCAGATGGGCCTCGACCTCTGGCAGGCCGACCGCAAGGATCAGGCCAAGGATCATCTGCGCAAGGCCGTGAAGGACTATCCCAACGACCTTCAGGCGCATCTGGCCTTTGCCGACGTGCTGGCCGCCGACAAGTCCTATGGCGAGGCGGTGAAGCTTCTCGACCGCGCGCTGGAACTGGCCCCCAAGGACGCACCCAATCTCTGGAACATCTATTACCAGCGCGGCATCGCCTATGAGCGTCTGAAGGAATGGGACAAGGCCGAGCCGGACTTCAAGAAGGCGCTGGAGCTTTCGCCCGACCAGCCACAGGTGCTGAACTATCTCGGCTATAGCTGGGTGGACATGAACAAGAACCTCGACGAGGGGCTGAACATGATCCGCACCGCCGTCGATCTGCGCCCCAACGACGGCTATATCATCGACTCGCTCGGCTGGGCCTATTACCGCCTCGGCCGCTATCCCGACGCGGTGGAGCAGCTGGAGCGGGCCATTCTCCTGACCCCGGCCGATCCGACCATCAACGACCATCTGGGCGACGCCTATTGGCGCGTCGGGCGCACCCGCGAGGCCAAGTTCCAATGGAACCGTGCCCTCACGGGCGAGCCCAAGCCCGAGCAGGCGCAGGTCGATACGATCAAGCGCAAGCTCGCCGAGGGCCTCGACGCCGTGTCGCCGGCCTCCGCCAACGAACCGCCCGCCGCCCAGCGCGCAGCCAACGAGGCCCCGGCGGCCACGCAGCCGAACTGAGCGGGGGCGTGGACGCGCTCGCAGCTGACCGCGCCGCTCTTGGCGGAGCGGTCTCGGCCCCCGCCAAGGTCAATCTCGCGCTGCATGTCACCGGGCGGCGCGAGAACGGCTATCATGATCTCGACAGTCTCGTGGTCTTCGCACGGGACGGCGATCATCTGACCATCACCCCGGCCGATCAAGATCAGCTGACGATCGAGGGCCCTTTTGCCGCCGGCCTGCCGCTCGATCGCGGCAATCTCGTTCTGCGCGCGCTGGATCTGGCACGCTCGTTGGCCGCGCGCGACGGGATCGATCTCCCCCCTGTTCACATCCATCTCCAGAAGAACCTGCCGCTTTCCTCCGGCATCGGTGGCGGCTCGGCAGACGCGGCGGCGCTTCTGCGCTGGATCGCCGATGCCAATCCCGTGCTGGCGGACAGGCTGTCGGCGGAGTGTCTCAGCCTCGGGGCCGATGTGCCCATGTGCTGGGCCGGCCGTGCGGCCCGCGTGCGCGGCATCGGCGAAGTCTCGGCCCCGGTCGCGCGCCTCGGCGGGTTTGCCATGGTCTTGGTGAATTGCGGCGCGCCGGTCTCGACGCCGGCGGCTTTCTCCGGCTTGGAGAGGCGCGACAATCCCCCCCTGCCCGCGCTGCCGGCGGGCGGCTTCGCCGATCTCGAGCAGCTCGTCTCCTACCTCCGAGACACGCGAAACGATCTGGAAGCGCCGGCCCTGCGCATCGTGCCCGAGATCGCCGCCGTGTCCCGCGCGCTGGCAGATGAAGGCGCGGCGTTTCAGCGCATGTCCGGCTCGGGGGCCACGGTCTTCGCTCTGTTCGAAAATACAAGCCAGGCGGATGCGGCGGCGACGAGGCTGCGAACGCGCCAGCCGCATTGGTGGGTCGCGGCCACCGAAATCCAGCCGATGGGGGAGGCGTGATGACATCGCCGGACCGAGAATTCCTTCCGCTCGGCATCGCCATTCTCACCGTCTCCGACACGCGAACCCTCGCGGACGACAAGTCGGGCGACACGTTGGTGGCCCGGCTGGAGGAGGCCGGCCATCGCCTCGCCGCCCGCGCCATCGTACCCGATGATCGCGACGCCATCCGCGACACGGTTCTCGGCTGGTCGCGCGACACGCAGGTGGATGTGGTGATCACCACCGGGGGAACCGGCTTCACCGGCCGCGACGTGACGCCCGAGGCGCTGGAGCCTATTTTCGAAAAGCGGATGGACGGGTTCTCCGCCGTGTTCCACCGTGTCTCCTTCGAGAAGATCGGCGTCTCGACCATCCAGTCCCGTGCGACGGGCGGCGTGGTGAACGCCACGTTCGTCTTCGTGCTGCCGGGCTCCCCCGGCGCCTGCCGCGACGCCTGGGACCATATTCTGAAAGCCCAGCTCGACTATCGGCACAAGCCCTGCAATTTCGTGGAAATCATGCCGCGTCTGGACGAGCACCTGCGGCGCAAGGGCGGCGCGTCCGCTTAGCCCTCGCGATCGGCCAAACGGTCGAGGCCGATGCCTTTGGCAACGCCCTGCCAAGGGGCGCCCGCCGAGAGGCGCGACATCGCATGGGCTTTCGGCACGAGATAAGCGCTTTGACGCGGCGCTAGCCATCGACGCCATCCCCTCGCCTCGCGCGTGGGCAGAACGAAGCGTCCGCCCCGCGGCCCCTTGGCTCGTGACTGATCCTCGCCGTGGCGGGCGGCCCGCTCGGGCCAGTTGGCGGGCAGGCGGTCGCCCGCGCGCATCAGGATCAGCCAATCCCCCTTCAGAGCCAGCGGAGTATGGCCCAACTCCGCGCGGGAGAGGACCGAGCATCCCGCATGGTCGGCCACCTTCAGCGCGGCTTCGCCCTGCGGCTCCACCACGACAACCTCGCGCAGCACGCCCTCCACCACACCCGCCACGAGGGAAGATAGGGTGATGGTCAGGTCCATCGGCTCATCGGCATCGAAAACCAGAACGCTCAGCATGGCTCATCGCCATAGCCGACACGCGCGGGCGTGACCAGCGATTCAGAGGCCGCAAAGTTTGTTCTTGAAATGTTCTCAAATGATGAATAGGACTATGGTCACAACGCGAACAACCGGACGGAAGGTTGTCCCATGCACGAGATCAACACCGCCGATCGCATCGCCTTCTCGCAGCGCGACGGCATCGACATGGCCCAGCATGTGGTGGCTCAGTCCGGTCTGCGCATCGGGTTCGAGCGTCGGCGCGGCCGCGCGGCGGGCCTGAACCCGACAGGACGTTTCGAGCCCTTCGCGCGCTCGGCCTTCGATGACGGCTGGTCCTCGCTGGACGAGTTGCCGAGCCTCAAGACCGAAGTGCAGACCGAGATGGCGCGCAGCGTCATCACGCGCAATTCCTCGCCCGACATCTCCTTCGACCGCTCGGTAAACCCCTATCGCGGCTGCGAGCACGGCTGCATCTACTGCTTCGCGCGGCCGACGCACAGCTATGTCGGCCTGTCGCCGGGGCTTGATTTCGAGACCAAGCTCTTCGCCAAGCCGAACGCGGCGGAACTTCTGGAAGAAGAGATCGCCAAGACCGGCTACGAGGTCCGGCCGATCGCCATCGGCACCAACACCGATCCTTATCAGCCGATCGAGCGCGAACGCCGGATCATGCGGCAGATGCTGGAAGTGTTGGAGGCGGCCAACCATCCGGTCGGCATTGTCACCAAGTCAGCGCTCGTGCTGCGCGATCTCGACATCCTCTCGCGCATGGCCGCAAAGGGACTGGCCAAGGTGGCCGTATCGATCACGACGCTGGATCGGCGTCTGGCCCGCACCATGGAGCCTCGCGCGGCGACACCCACAAAGCGGCTGGAAGCCGTGCGTGAGCTGACCAAGGCCGGCATTCCCACCATGGTGATGACCGCGCCCATTATTCCGGGCCTGACGGATTCGGAGATCGAGCGGCTGCTGGAAGCCGCTTCGGAGGCCGGGGCGCGGGAAGTCGGCTATGTGCTTCTGCGCCTGCCGCTGGAGGTCGCGCCCCTCTTCAAGGATTGGCTGCTTCAGCACTATCCCGACAGGTATCGCCACGTCTTGTCTCTGTTGCGCTCCATGCGCGGCGGTAAGGATTACGATCCCGAATGGGGCAAGCGGATGACCGGCGGCGGTCCCTATGCCACGCAGATCAAGCATCGGTTCGAGATGGCCGCGCGTCGCTTCCATCTCAATCTCGAACGCACCCAGCTACGCACCGATCTGTTCAAGGCGCCGAAGGGTGCCGGTGTTCAACTGTCCTTGCTTTAAGGCTTAGGCCCGTCTGAGCATTCGCGGGGGCCGGCGTCCTACGCCAACCGCTCGGCGACAGCAGACCGCGCCAGAGCTTCAATCCCCATCGGCGCGCCGGTGCATCCGGAACGGCCTTGAAGCCAGAGCCCATTTTCCGGCGTACGTCCCCGACGCCGGATCGCTCGTGCACCATCCGCACCTTGGTTCGCGAGCTTGAGGAGAATCGGAGAATGAGCGAGTCTCGCCGCACCATGGCTCGCCGTTCCTCCGATTCTCCCTCCCTATCCTCCCCTCGCCCGGCGCGCACCAAGCCGCCAGGCCCTGACTTCTCGCGCGAAGCCGCGTGGCATCAGGGTGGTGGTGGCCGGATCGCCGGCGTGGACGAGGCCGGTCGCGGCCCTCTGGCCGGCCCCGTCGTCGCGGCGGCCGTGGTTCTGAGGCCCGATCGCATCCCGGCTGGTCTCGACGATTCCAAGAAGCTCGGCGCCAGGCAGCGCGAAGAACTGTTCGAAGCCATTCTCGCGGATGCCGAAGTCGGCATCGGGACGGCCAGCGCCGCCGAGATCGACCACGTGAACATTCGGCAAGCGACGTTCCTCGCCATGCGCCGCGCAATCTCGGCGCTCGCCAACAAGCCGAACCATGTTCTGGTGGACGGGCGGGACATTCCCGTGGGCTGCCCGGTGCCCGCCACAGCTCTGATCGGTGGGGATGCGCTGTGCCTTTCCATTGCGGCTGCCTCCATCGTCGCCAAGGTGACGCGAGATCGGATCATGACGGAGCTTTGCACCGCCGACCCGCGCTACGGGTTTCGCCAGCATATGGGCTACCCCACGGCCGCTCATGTCGAAGCGCTCAAAGTCCACGGCCCAGGGCCGCATCATCGTAGAACCTTCGGCCCCGTCCGAGCGCTTCTGTAATACGAAACGCTTCGCGGCATCCTGCAATATCGATCCGGCCTTTAGGGAACGGCTTGCCCATCCGAGCCGCGCCGCAAGGTGACCGCAATAAAAAAGGCCGGCTCGCGCCGACCTTTGGAGTCTTTCGATCTGTGCGGACAGCGTCAGTTGAGACGGCGGCGGACTTCCGCGATCGACTGGTCGATGACGCGGGGGTCGGCGGCGACGTTGCGTTCCACCATCAGCTGGGTGGCGGCGTCGATCGCGATGTTGACGGCGCGGGCACGAACCTCGGAAACGGCTTCGGCTTCCGCCTGGGCGATCTTCTGCTCGGCGACCTGCGTGCGACGAGCGACATACTCTTCGCTCTTGACGCGGGCTTCGTTGACGATGGCGTCGGCTTCGCGCTGCGCCATGGCGAGGATGTCCTGCGCCTCGGCCTCGGCCTCGCGGCGGCGGCGCTGGTATTCGGCAAGCTGCTGCTTGGCCTCTTCCTTGAGCTGGCGTGCTTCGTCGATCTCATTGCGGATCTGCGCGGCGCGCTTGTCGAGCGCCTTCGTCATCATCGCCGGCGCGCCCAGATACATGACGAGCGCGAGGAACAGGATCAGGCCGACAAGAGCCCAGAACGTATTGTCGAAAGCCATGACGACGCCCTCTTAGGAACGAACGGAACGGACGGCGCGCGCGACGTCCTCGCGAGACACGTTCAGGCCGGCCAGATCGGTCAGGATCGCCTCGGCGGCGTCTTCCGCGATCGTATCGACCTCGGCGAGAGCGCGGACCTTCACCTCTTCGATGCGTGCCTGAGCCGCGCTCAAACGGGAATCGAGATCGGCCTCGATCGTCTTGCGCTGCGCATCGGCGTCGGCGCGAGCCGTGTCGCGGGCCTCGGTCGCAATGCGCGTGGAATTCTTGCGAGCGGACGCGAGTTCCTGCTCATAGGCGGCCTGCGCCTCGTCGGCGTCGGCCTGCATACGCTCGGCGGCCTGGAGATCCAGGGCGATCCGGTCGCGGCGATTCTCCAGAACGGTGGAGATGCGCGGCACGATCGTCTTCGAGATGACGTAGTAGAACACGCCGAACGTGATCGCGAGCCAGAGGATCTGGGACGCGAAGAATTCGGGATTCATCGGCGGGAAGCCGGCTTCCTCGTGGTGGCCGGGATCGACTGCGATCGCTTCGCCGGTCGGCGGAACGGGGGTTTCCATCAGGGTCGGACCTGCATCTGGGGATTGGACCTGGGCTAATGCCTGAGTGACGAACATGTCGGACTCCGATGATACGGGTCCGGCCGCCCCAGCAGGGGCGGCCGGCTGCACAATCCCTTGAAGCGCGTGCTTAGACGAAGAGCAGCAGGAGCGCGATCAGGAGCGAGAAAATGCCGAGAGCTTCCGTCACGGCGAAGCCGAACACGAGACGGCCGAACTGGCCATCAGCAGCCGACGGGTTGCGCAGGGCACCCGAGAGGAAGCTCGAGAAGATGTTGCCGAGCGCGAGAGCGGTGCCGGCCATGCCGAAGCAAGCGAGACCAGCGCCGATGTAACGTGCAGCTTCCGCGTCCATGGAGAACTCCTTTGGTTGGATCGTGCGGGGGTAGGATTCGCAGGCCTGAGCGACCGCGAAAGGACGGAGCGGTCAGTGGTGAACGTGAACCGCGTCGTTGAGGTACATGCAGGTCAGGATCGCGAAGACGTAAGCCTGCAGGAAGGCGACAAGGAATTCGAGCGCGGTGATGCCGACCGTCATCAGCATCGGCAGAAGTGCGCCGACGACGCCGACCGCACCGAGGCTTCCCATGGAAACCACGAAACCGGCGAAGACCTTGAGCGTGATGTGCCCCGCCAGCATGTTGGCGAAGAGACGAACCGAGAGCGAGATCGGGCGCGACAGGAACGAGATGACCTCGATCAGCACCACGAAGGGCAAAACGGCGCCCGGAACGCCCGACGGCACGAAGACCTTGAACCAGCCGAGGCCGTTATGGCGAATGCCGTAGACGACGACAGTTCCGATCACGAGCAACGCCAGGGCGAAGGTCACGATCAGATGGCTGGTGACGGTGAAGAAATAGGGGAACATCCCGATCAGGTTGGCCGTCAGGATGAACAGGAACAGCGAGAACACGAAGGGGAAGAACTGCATTCCGTGCGAGCCGGTGGCGTCGCGCAGCATCTTCGCGATGAACTCGTAGGAGAGTTCGGAGACCGACTGGGCCCGGTTCGGAACGAGACCGCGACCACGCGTCGACCAATACAGGAAGCCGGTCGCGACGGCGACGGTCGCCACCATGAACAGCGACGAGTTGGTGAACGACAGATCAAGGCCGCCGATCTCGATCGGAACGAGCCGAGAAATCTGGAACTGGTGAAGCGGATCGTTCGCCAAAACGTCTGGTCCTCTTAATGCGGAGCCCTTTGAGAGCGCCACTGCCATAGCGTCCCGTTCCGCGCTTCGCAACTCCCTGACGTCGAATTGCACCCGTCCTTTCCGAACGATCTCTCGTTCAGGCTCCGGGACGAGGCCCTGTTTCGCCCTGTGCCGAGCGAACCACGTTGAGAACACCGGCCGCAAAGCCCAGCATCAGGAAGATGATGAGCCCAAACGGCGTGGTGCCGAAAAATCGATCGATCCCGTATCCGATCGCCCCGCCGACCATGATGCCGGCAATGAATTCGCTGGCGATCTTCAGGCCTTTCGCCATGCCCTGCATGCTCGCCTGGCCCTGTTCGGGCACGGGCTCTTCAGCGGTCGCCGCCTTTAGCTTGGCGATCCGCTCCTGCAGCTTGCGGTGATCTGCGGCCAGTTCCGCGTCGCTTCGGGAATGGGGATCGCTCATCGACATCGGTTCCACAGGGCGCATCGTTTCCTCCCGGAAGTGGCGAAACGAAGGCGGTTCAAGTTTGCGTGTTCGCCGAGCTTCCCGGCGCGCGTCTCTCGAACATAAGCATTCTCACGCTGAAACGAAGAGGGCTGGCTAGCGCCAGCCCCCACCGAAGGTCCGGTAGAAGATGTGAAGGCCGATCTTGTCGACCTTCTCCATCGTCTTTGCCCAGCGCGGGTGGACGTAGGTTGCGTGGTAATGCGTGGCCGAGCCCACTTCGGGGAGCCAGATTTCGCCGTTCGTCGTCTGGCGAGCGATTCGCTCGGCCAGCGCGTAGGCGGGCTTGTTCCAGATGATGTCCTTCACCCCATCGCAGGCGAAGGAAAACTGGCAGCGACCGAACCAGTCCTGATTCTGATACACGACGCCGCAGATCGTCTTGGGATAGGCCGGATTGCGGACCCGGTTGAGTACAACCTGCGCAACGGCGGCCTGCCCCTTCTCGGTTTCGCCGCGCGCTTCGAAATAGATCGCCGTCGCCAGACAGGTCTGTTCGGAGGGCGTGGTGGCGGAGGCCGGCAGCGGCGTCGCCACCCAGGAATGGTCGTTCTCGCCCTTGGGCGGGACAAAGCCGCGCGAAGGTCCGAGAACGGCGTCGAACAGGCTGGCCAAAGCGGGGCGATCCGTTCCCGCATAGGCGGCCGCGGACGAAACGGAGGCAGGGCTGTTTCGTGCGGGCGCGGCAAGCGCAGCCAGCGCCACGTTGGCGCGCTCGCCCTTTCCTCCGCTCCCCTGCCCTCCCCGCTTGAGCGAGGCCGGCGCGGCGAAGCTCGCGGCGATCTGAATCGGGGCCATATCGGCCGGCAGCTTCGCCAGCGCTTCGCGGATCGTTTCGTCCCCCTTTGCAAGACCGGGCCGCAGAAGGCTGGTGACGCTGCCGATCTGGCCGGCGGCAAATTTGGGCTGCACGGGCGGCAGGGGCGCGGCGGCGACGCGCCCGCCCTTGTCCGCGACCATGCGGCGGTTGGGGTCCTGAACATAGAGCGCATCGCCAGAGCCGGACGGCGGCAGGACAGCCAACGCATGAGCCAGGGCGGCCGGCACGGGAACGGGCGACACCAAAGCAGCCAGATCGCCCAGCGGCGCGGGCGTCGGCGATAGGGCGAGCGAAGGAAAGATCGGCGCGAAGGCGAGGCTCAGCACTGACGACGCGACCACGCGGCGCAAAGCCAAGCGGCGGCGTGCAGCAGGCGCGAGGCGACGCTTGCGCGATCGGACGTCAGGGGCCATCGTCGGTTTCCCGAAGGTTTCAGGGATAACCGACAATCTCCTATTAACCTTAGTGAGTGGTTAATGGCGGACATGAGGGAGCAGAGAGCGCCTTACCAACGCCCTCTGCCCTTTTAACGTCGAGCGGCCCTCAGAACTTCTTCGCCTTATGCGCGTAAGGATTATCCGACTTGCGCATGGTCATGCGAATCGGAATGCCGGTCAGACCGAACTGTTCGCGCAACCCGTTGATGAGGTAGCGAAGATAGGCGGTGCCGACGGCCTCGGGACGCGATGTCGAGAGAACGAAGGTCGGCGGCCGGGTCTTCACCTGCGTGATGTATTTGATGTTCACGCGGCGCCCCGCCACGGCCGGAGGCGGATGATGGGACACCATTCGCTCCAGCCACTGGTTGAGCTTCGCGGTGGAGACACGCTTGTTCCAGATCTCGTGCGTTTCCGCGACGGCCTTCATCAGGCGGTCCAGCCCGTCGCCGGTTTCGCCCGACACGGTCACGGCCTTGACGCCGCGCATCTGCGGCAGGAGCCGATCGGTCTTTTCGCGCAGGTCGGCCAGAACCGCCTGACGATCCTCCACGAGGTCCCATTTGTTGAAGGCCAGAACCGGCGCGCGGCCTTCGCGCGCGATCAGGTCGGCGATCGACAGATCCTGCTTCTCGAAGGGAATGGTCACGTCGAACACGACGATCACGACTTCGGCAAAACGCATGGCTCGCAGCGCGTCGGCGACCGACAGCTTCTCGAGCTTTTCCTGAACGCGGGCGCGCCGCCGAAGGCCGGCCGTGTCGAACATCTTGACGCGGCGTCCACGCCATTCCCATTCGACGGAAATGGAATCGCGTGTGATGCCGGCTTCGGGGCCGGTCAGCAGGCGATCTTCGCCCAGAAAACGGTTCACCAGCGTCGATTTGCCGGCGTTTGGTCGGCCGACGATCGCGATATTGAGCGGCTTGGTCGCGTCGTAGCGCTGGACGGGCTCGCCGTCCTCGTCGAACTCGATCTCGTCGCTTTCGCCGTCCTCGTCATCGCGCTCGTCGCGGAAGGCCGCGATGCCGAGCTTCTCCACGATCGCATAGCGCAGATCGGCCATGCCCTCGCCATGCTCGGCCGAAATGGCGCAGGGTTCGCCCAGCCCCAGGCTGAAGGCGTCATAGAAGCCGGCGTCGGAACCCCGCGCCTCGGACTTGTTGGCCACCAGGATCACCGGCTTGTCGCGGCGACGCAGCAGTTCGCCGAAGACTTCGTCCTGCGGCGTCATACCGGCCTTGGCATCCACCACGAAGAGCGACAGGTCGGCGTCGTCGATGGCGCGCTCGGTCTGGGCGCGCATACGCCCTTCCAGGGATTCGGCGCTCGCCTCCTCCAGACCGGCCGTGTCGATGACCCGAAATTCCAGGTCCTGCAGCGTCGCGTCACCCTCGCGCCGGTCGCGCGTGACACCGGGACGATCATCCACCAGCGCCAGCTTGCGGCCGACCAGACGGTTGAAGAGCGTGGACTTGCCGACATTCGGCCGTCCGATAATGGCGATGGTCACCATGGGAGTGTTCTCGCTCCTGTTTCGGTTCAGGCCGGGGGCTGGTTGAGTTTGGCGGCGGCAGGCTGCGCGTCGCTCGGCTGCGGCGGGCTCTGAGCCTCGCTCGCCTCGGCATCGTCGGCAACGGGCTTGGCCGGCGCGTCTGCTGCCGGCGCGTCCTTGGCGCCATGCTCGGCTTCGATCAGTTCCACCATCAGCCCGGCGCGGCGCTTGATCCCGGCAGGGGTGCCGAAATCCTCCTGGAGTTCGGTGAAGAAGCTGCGCGCCGTATCGACATCGCCTGCCTTCCAGGCCGCCAGACCGATCGCCTCCCGCGCGCCGTAGCGCAGCGGCTCGCCATCGGTCGTCAGGCGCTCGGCGCGCTGGCGCACATCCGCCAGCGACCCGTGATCCACCAGAGCGTAGGCGGCGCGAAGCGCGGCCATGTCGCGCAGATCCTGCGGAACGCTCGCATCGCCGGCGATCGCGTCGAAAGCGGCCACGCCCTTGGCGGGATCATCTGCCAGATCCAGTTCGGCCAGCCTGAGACGCGCGAGTGCGGGATAGGTGGCAACGCCCGTCTGCGTCAGGCCCTGCAGGATCGTGCGGCCCTCCTGGGTCTTGCCGTCTTCGATCAGCGTCGTCGCCGACAGAAGCTTGTCGCCATCGGCCGCCTCGACGCCGCGCAGATGGCGCTGCCACAGGACATAGCCGCCGACACCCAGCACGATCACGACAGCGGCGACGATGGCCATCGTTCCATAGCGCAGCCAAAGGGCACGGGCGCGCTCCTGGCGAAGCTCCTCGTTCACCTCGCGAATGAAGATGTCGTTGCTCATGAGCGGATGAACCCTGCGAATAGGCGCGATACGGACGGATTGATACGAGCATAGAGCTCGCCTTGATCCGGCTTTCTAACGATTTTTCGCCAGAGCGAAAGTCAGGACGCGTGCGAGCGCCCCATCGGGGCGGCTTTCCTTGGGCTACAAGTCCCCTCCCCGTCCCCGCATTGTCATGCATCGGAACAGCAAAAGCCCGACGTGGTCAGGCGTCGGGCTTTTGCGAGAGAGTTCGCCCTGAACGAGGGCGGGATCGGTCCGGTCAGCTTTTCGGCAGACGGCTCGCGACATCGCGTCGGGCGTCCGCCGTCGCCCTTTGGCGCTCGAGATCGTCTTGCGCCGAGTTGCCTTCGGGCTGCGCGTGCGAGCTGTCGGTCTGCTCCCGCAGACCCGCCGCCGCGTCTGGAGCCGGGGCTCCGCTGACGCGCGAAACTTTGGGTTCGCCGCCTCGATCATCGCCCAGAACGCTGACATCGGCATCGAGGCGGGTGTCGTTCAGGCGGTTCGGTTCGTTGTCACTCATCATAGGGCTCCCATCCGTGTTGGGATGGGAAGCCGCGAGCAAGAGCGTTGTTCCCTCGCTGGCGACTATCGTCAGTACCCGCGACTGCCGTCAGAGATAATTCAAGATGTTCGATCCGCCCGAAGAGCCCCCGAACAGCTGGAGGATCGGGGACGGGGACGAGTCGGCGTTCTGGGTGTCGTACATGCCGGCGAAGCGGGCGACGAATTTGTCGAGCTTCTTCTCGTCCGCGAAGTCCTTCACGTTGAGCTTCTTGTCCAGCATCGACGCCTGCTGATCGACATTCATGTTCACCATGCCCTCGGGCAGACCCAGCGCGGTGCGCACCACCGAATAGAGCGCCTTGTCGGCGAGGATGCCATAGGAACTGGTGAGGCCCGGCGCCTTGCGCAGGAAATAAAGCGCCAGACGGGTGCCCTCGCTGGTATCGCCGGCCTGCTCTTCCATCTTCTGCAGGAGGTAGAGCTTGTCAGTGGCGAGACGATCCTTGGCCGACTGCCCGCCCGTCTCGCTGTTGCGCACACTGCCGTCGGTCTCGAAATTGAACGCGGCGGCGAACTTTGCGATGGCCTTGTCGGTCTGCGTGTTGGCGTAGCTCTTCAGGTCGCCGAGATCGCTGGTCAGAATCTTCTTCAGCTCGTCCTTCGACAGATCCTTGTTCTTCACGCCGAAGGCGGTCAGCGCATATTGGATCGTCTTCTTGTCGGTCAGGAGATCGTTCAGCGAAACGGCTGAGCCGACGGCGGCGAGATAGGCCTTGGTGTCGGCCTTGATGGTGGCCTTCTTGTCGTTGCTCAGATTGGAGCCGAAAGTCGCGGCATAGAGCTGGCCGATCTTGGTCTGATCGCTCACATCCTGGATCAGGCGTTCGGGCCGCAGCTTGCCGTTCTCATCGAAATTGAAGGCGGCTGCGAGTTGGGTGTAGCGATCGTCCTTCAGCCTGGAGACATAGCTGTTCGGGTCCGTCGGGTCGCTGGTCAGAACAGCGCGAATCTTGGTAAGGCTCGCCGTCGCCGGATCAATGCCGACCGCCTTCAAAACGAAGTTCAGCGTGCGGCGCTTGCCGTCGACCGACGATGTCGCCATCAGATCGGTGACGGACTTGATGTCCACGAGCGCGGCTTTGAACTCGGTCGTGTCGAAATTGACCGATTTGTTGAAGGCCGTCTTGTAGTTGTTGCCATAGCCGGTGATCAGCTTGTCCAGCCCGTTCGTTGCGGGCGGCGACATCGTGCCGTTGCTTTGAACGCCCAATGCGTCGTGCAGCGCCTGGAAGCGCGCCTTCTCGACATCGGACACCGTGCTCGGAATAGAGGACGGATTCTGAAGATAGCTCGCGGCCGCGCTCGCGGCGTAGGTGATCTCCGAGCCCATGGCCGTCATCGCGAAGGTCAGCAGACGCTCGTCGCTGGTGAACGCGGAAACCGTCTGGGTCGTGTTGCTCGCCGAAAAGAACGCATTGAGATAGTCGATATTGGCCTGCTTGGCCTGGGGGCTCGTCGCGTTGCCTGTCAGGTTGTTGTAGGTATAGACGGTATTCGACGCCATCTGAGCGGTTTGGGCGATCCATGTCCGCGTTGTGGCGGGGGCTGTGGGAGCGGCGCTGAACTGGGTCCGCAGCGTTGCCCAGGCGGCATCGCCATTGCTGACGTCACCCTTCAGGACCGAGGCGGCGTAGTCGGACGAGATCGCGCTGGGGTCGGAGAAGCCCGACGCACGCAACGCGACGTCGAGAAGGCCACGATCCGCCACGAAAGCGTCGATCGAGCTGACCGATCCGATATTCTGGGTGTAATAGCTCGTCGCCTTCGCCGCGATCGGCGCGGACGTATCGACGCGCTCCGCATAGGCCTCGACCAATCGCTCGGTCTGCGACGTGGACTGCGCGGTCGGGGTCGTGTCGGAATTGAAGTTGAAGGCCGCCGCGAAGTCGCGATAGCGCTGATCCGACAGCTTGTTGGCGAAGGACGAGGAATCCGTCAGGTCGCTCTGAAGCACCTTCTTCATGATGCCCTTGGCGTTGATCTGATCCTCCAGACCATAGGCCTTCATCGCATAGGAATAGAGCTTGTAGTTCCCGAGGAACTGATCGACCGATGTGACCTTGCCGATATTCTGGTCGTAATAGGCCTTGTCGCGCTCGACCTGCGCCTGGCTCGACAAGCGCTCCAGCGTCTTGGCCATGTCGTTCGTGTAGAGGCGATAGTTGAGAAGAGTCGAAATCACCACCGGTCTCCAAACGAGAAGACGCCGGCTTGAGCGAGGCCGGCGCTGAAGAGAAGTCTATCGAAACAGGGTTGCCATGCCGTAAAGGCCGGTTCGATCAGGTCTTGCCGCGCGACTGAAGCTGCTCGATCTCGCCCTTGGACTGATTGCCGCCCATCGCCCCGCCCATCTGGTTCTTGGGCAGGAAGTCGAACTGATCGATCATCACGTCCTCGACCACCTTCTGGCCGTAACGCTTGTTGACCGTTTCCTTGATCGAGGCGAGCAGAGCGGCCACGTCGTAGCGCTCGGGATGGCGGAAATCGAAGCCCGAGACGGAGTACACCGCGCGAAAGGCCTCATCCAGAATGATCGGATCGGGCGGCACGGCCAACGTCGCGGAGAGCTTGCCGTCGATCGTGTAGACGAAGCGCGCCAGGACATAGCCCTGGATCGCGTTTTCCGAGATCAGCGGCACGGCGATGCTGGTGGTCTTCTTGTAGTCGAGACCTTCGAAATAGGTCGGCTGCTTGGGCGCGGGCGCCTCGCCGCCGCCGCTCAGCTTTGCCATGGCAAAGCCCGAGCCCAGCGTGACCACCATCACCCAGACGCCGATCCCGAGAAGCTTGATCATTTGGCGACCCGCGCACCGGACAGGCTGGAGCCATAGGTTCCATCAGATTCGGCCGCGGCGATGGCGCGCGTGATGACGTCGGCCACCTCGGCGGTCGCCTCGATATGGATCTGCAGGAGACGGCTGTTTTCCGTCAGGTGCTCGCGCAGGGTGCCGAGGCGATCGCGCATCTCGGCGCTGAGCGAGGCCGGCTCGATGCCGCGCTGCAGGCGCGTCAGCTCGAACAGGCTCTGGTTCTTGCGATTGCTGATGTCGCTGAGGCCCGTGCTGTCGCCCGAGCGCAGCGCGAGGCTTTCGCCCGCCAGAACGGATTCCAGACGATTGATGGCCTGAGTGAGAACCGCTTCCACGTGCCCATGTCCTTTTCTGTCGCGGCTTCGCCGCCTCTCGCCTCGCTCATGCTCATCCCGTCGGGGGCGCAAGCGAAACTCGTTGACGGCTCCGTGCCTCGCAATGGTCAGACGCATCCTGCCCACGCCAGACGAACGAGCCGCTGTGATCGGTGCGCTCCGGGCCCTCGACGGCCCAAGAGCCCGGATAGGTTAGCTTTTGTCCGGCCCACCCGGCTCGCGCTTGGCCAGCATGTCGGCGATCCCGATGCCGCCAGAGGCGGCCATCTCGTCGCCGATGCGCTCGGCCAGCATGGATTTCCAGATCTGGCCGGCGGTACCGGAGCCAAAGAAGCTCGTGTCCTTCTGCGGCAGCATCGTTTCCACGAAATTGCGCAGGAAGAAGCTCTCGAACTTCTGGAGCGGCTTCAGCTCGCCGCTATGCGACGACTGATGGAAGAAGCGCTCGCCCCGCTCCTCCTGCGCGCGCGCAGCCCCTTGCAGGTTCTGCGCGGCCAGAAGATCGGCAAAGCTGCCGGCGTCCGTTGCGGAGACGGGCGCGGCCGGCGCCGCCGAGGCGGGCGCGGTGCGCTCGCTCGCAGCGGTTGGCGATAAGGGGGAGAGCGGGTCCACGGTCATGGCGTGATGGTCCGAAAGGAGATCGCGACCTTGGGGCCGCATGTCACTCTTCTTCTAGCGCGCCGCACTTATTCCAGGCTTGCGGCGCGGGCGACGAGATGATCTTCGAGGGCGGAGAGAAGTTCGACCGCGTCCTGCGCGATCCGGTCCTCCACGAGGGCCGCCTCCGCCGCGCGCTCGACACGCTTCTCCGTCATGTTCTCTGCCCGAACGCGCTCGCGTGCGTCCAACTGCTTGGCCGAGACGGCCGCCAGCGCCAGATCGTTGCGCCGAAGCGCTGAAACCTTGGCATCGAGAAACAGGCCCTGCATCAGCGACTGCGCGCCCAAGGTATCGAGCAGCTCGTCGCGCGTGTCTTCCAGGCCCTTTTGCTCGCGCACGAGTTCGGCAAGCGCCCATTCGGCCTGCTGGCGCTTGCGCTCCTGCACGGCTAGAACACGGGCCAGCCGGTCGGATCGTTTGCCTTCGCTCATCCCATGACCACCCATTGACGATAGGCGCCCGCGAAGATCGACAGGATATTGCCGGCGCTGAACCAGAGAAGCAGAAGCCCGCCCGCCAGAACGAAGGGCATGGAGATGAAGTAGATCGGGATGGCCGGCGTCATCTTGTTAGCGAGACCGATCGCGAAATTGACGATCACCGCATAAACCACGAAGGGGCTGGAGATGCGCAGGCACAGCATGAAGGTCTGCGCGAGATTGTCGACCAGCGAGTTGAGGCCGGAGCGGATCGAGAAACCGAGTTCCACCGGCATCGCCTTATAGGACGCCACCAGCGCGTTGACGATCTCGGCGTGAAGGTTCAGCGAGAAGATCATCACCGTCGCCGTCAGCGTGATCAGCGAAACCAGCGCGGGGTCGGCCTCGTGGCCTTCCAGGGGCACGCCGAGCGACTGGCCCATGCCGATCGCGTTGGCCATGACGCTGCCCGAAAATTGCAGCGCCAGCATGAAGACGCGCCCCAGAAGCCCGATCAGCAGCCCGTTCAGGATTTCGCCGACGGTCATGTAGATGCGCATGTCGTCGCTGGCCGTCTGCACCAGCGGCAGCACCTGCGGCAGAAGCCGGGGCGCGACGGACAAGGCCACCGCGATCGCCACGAAGAGGCGAATATGCGTCGGGATACGCGCGCTGGAATAGCCCGGCAGCATCATCAGGCAGGAGCCGATGCGGCAGAAGATCAGGAACAGCGCGATGATCAGCGCCTGCGCGTCGGCGGTCACGAGATCGATCCGAGCGCCTTGATGTCGACGCCGCGCGCGATTTCGAGATGCGAGAGAACAGGCAGATTGACGAAGATACGCTCGATCATCATGCGCACATAGGGGCGCGCGTCCGGCGAGGCGACGAGCACGAAATTCTCGCCCTGGTCGGTCTTCTCGCGGATCATCTTGGTGGCTTCCGTGGCGAACTGCTCCACGAGGCGGGGGTCGATGTCGAACTCGATGACGTCGCCCTTGGCGTCGCGCTTGAGCGCCTGGTGGAAGGCGAGATCCCAGCGGTTGCCCAGGCGCAGAACGCCCAGCTGGCCATTGTGCAGGAGATCGCCGCAGATCTGCTGCGCCATGCGGGTGCGCACATGTTCCACGATGCGCTCGGAACGGCGCACATGGGGCGCGATTTCCGCGATGGCTTCCAGGATCAGCGTCAGGTTCCGTACGGACACACGCTCGGCGAGCAGCAGCTTCAGCACCGCCTGAAGACCGGAATAGCTCATATGGGCCGGCACGATCTCGTCGATCAGCCGCTTGTATTCGGGCTCCAGCCGGTCGAGCAGCGAGCGCATGTCCTTGTAGGACAGGAGATGGGCGAGGTTGTTGCGGATCACCTCCGACAGATGCGTCAGGATGATCGACAGCGTATCCACCGGCTCGAAGCCCGAGCGCCGCGCGGCGGCCGCGAAGGTTTCGGAAATCCAGGCGGCGCGCAGGCCGAAGGCCGGCTCCTTGGTCAGATCGTGCGGAATATCGGGCACGGGCGCATCGCCGAGCACGATCAGGAGATCGCCGAGGCGGATGGGCTGGCTGGCGACCGTCGTGCCATGAACCTTGATGGCATAGGAGCGCGGGTCGAGCGCCAGATCGTCCGAAAGCTTGATCTCGGGGATGACGAAACCGTAGCGCGAGGCGAAGCGGCGGCGCATCTTGGCGACGCGGTTGGCGAGTTCATCGCGCGAGAAGTTGAGATGGGCGGCGACCTGTTTGCCGAGCACCAGTTCCACTTCGATGATGCGCAGCGATTCCTTGACCGACTGGCGTTCCGCTTCGAGCGCCTTTTCCTCGGCGGCCTTCTGTTCGGCCTGTTCCTTCTGCTCCACCTCGGCGCGGCGGCGGGGAATGACATAGGCGATGCCGGCGAGCGCGCAGGCCGTCAGCGCGAAGGGCAGCATGGGCAGGCCGGGCAGCAGCGAGAGAACGCCGAGCAGCGCGGCGGCCACCATCAGCGCGCGGGGATAGTGCCCGAGCTGCGTCATGATGGCCTGTTCGGCGGCGCCGCGCGTTCCACCCTTGGAGACGAGAAGACCGGCGGCGAGCGAGACGATCAGGGCCGGGATCTGCGTGACGAGACCGTCACCGACCGACAGCTTCACGAAGACGTCGGCCGCGTGGCTGGCGTCCATGCCGTGGCGCGTGACGCCGATGATGATACCGCCGAAGATGTTGACGGCCGTGATGATGAGGCCGGCGATCGCGTCGCCGCGCACGAATTTCGAGGCACCGTCCATCGAACCGAAGAAGGAGCTTTCCTCTTCAAGCTCGCGCCGGCGGGTCTGTGCCTGCTTCTCGTCGATGAGGCCGGCCGAGAGATCGGCGTCGATCGCCATCTGCTTGCCGGGAATGGCGTCGAGCGTGAAGCGCGCGCCGACTTCCGCGATACGCGTCGCGCCCTTGGTGATGACGAGGAAGTTGACCGTGATCAGGATGATGAAGACCACGATGCCGATGACGAAGTCGCCGCCCATGACGAACTGCGAGAAGCCGCCGATGACATAGCCGGCCGCGTTGTGGCCCTGGTCGCCATGGCTGAGGATGACACGCGTCGTCGCGATGTTGAGCGACAGGCGCAGCATGGTGGCCAGGAGCAGCACGGTCGGAAAGGCCGAGAATTCCAGCGGCTTCTGAATCCAGAGCGACACCATCAGGATCAGGATCGACAGCGCGATCGAGATCACCAGCCCGACGTCGATCAGGAAGGCGGGAATGGGCACGAAGAGAACCGCCAGCATCGCGATGATGCCGACGGCAAAGCCGATGTCGCGGCGTGAATTGCCCGGCAGGCTGGGCGCGATCTTGAGCGTGTCGACCGACATACGGCGCATTCCCCGAAAAACGGCGCGCGGGCAAACGGAGCCCGGCTCGGCACAGATCCCGCGACGGTCGGGTCGCGGCACAATCCTTAACGCTTTATTTCAGGGCTCACTGGTGCCGGGCTGGCGCGATGCGGACCGTATCGCAAGCAAAAACGCCCGCCGGAGCGAACCGACGGGCGTCTCGATCAAATCAAGATACGAGAAAGCTCAGAACCCGTGTTCGATGCGGGAATAGCTTTCCTGCGTGAAGGCATAGACCTGCGCGCCGGTGAAGGAAGCCGTCAGCGCGATGATGACGAAGATCGCGAGGATCTTCGGCACGAAGGTCAGCGTGACCTCCTGAATCTGCGTCAGCGCCTGGAAGAGCGCGATCAGAATGCCGACCAGCATGGCGCCGGCCACGGCCGGGCCGCAAGCGAGAACCACCGTCCAGATCGCGTGCTGAACGATGTCGATGGCATCGGCCTCGTTCATGGCTACTCGACCTTCACGCCGTTGCCGAGCGTCATGGTCTTGCCCGAAGAGAGCGTCGCCACCGTGCCGTCGCTGGTGACCTGCACCGACTTCACCACACCGCTCAGCGTCTGGTCGCCATTGGTGATCGTGCGGCCGATCAGCGAGTTGGCGTTGGTGAGCGCGTTCAGCGTCGTCATCGCCTCCAGCTTCTGGTTCAGCTTGATCGACTGTTCCACGTTGGAGAACGAGGCGAGCTGGCTCATCTGCTGGGTCGGATCGGTCGGGTTCAACGGGTCCTGATTCTTCATCTGCGTGACGAGAAGCTGCAGGAAGGCGTTGTAGTCGAGGCCCGTCTTCAGCTCGCTGGCCGTGGACGAGGACGTGCCGGTCGAAGCGCCGACATTGGTGGTCTGGTTCTGCGTCGAAACGCCGGAAACTTCCATGATCAGCGAGCTCCAACAGCAACCGGAGCACGCTCCGGCAAGGAAACAGAACCCATATGGGCGGGGGCGTCTTCGGTGGCCGCTGCCGCGAGAATGGCGTCTTCCAGCGGAATGATCGCCCGCAGGCGCTTCAGCGCCTCGAAGACGCGGTCGCGTTCGATAAGCTCGGCGACGTCCTGCAGCCCGGAGCGCACGGCTGCCGAGGAGAAGGCGGCCATAAGGGCGGGGAAGCTGCGCTCGAAGAGAACGCGCGTTTCGCTCGCCGTCGCGGGATCGATCAGCATGAGCTGGACCACGAAGTAGAGCTGGCGGATCGGCGTCGTCGCGTCTTCGGCCTGCATCACGTGGCTTTCCAGAAGGAAGGTCACGTCGTTCATGAATTCCAGATGGGTCTTGCGATCGACGCGCATGACCGCGCCATTGACGAAGATGCGCTCGCCCGCTCGCAGGGTGATGCGAAGTGTCGACATCCTTATTCTCCCAACCCGTCGCGGATCATGGTGGTGACCTCGATCATGGTCGAGAAGCTCTCGCGCTGGCCGAGCCGGATCGCCTCGGCTTCGCGCATGATCCAGAGCCCGATCGAGATGAGGCTGGCGCGCAGTTCGTCCGGCAGCGCATTGCCGGGCGTCGCGAGATCTTCCACCAGCACCGACCAGAGATTGCGCGTCAGGTAGATGGCGTCGATCGCTTCGCGCGAACGCGGGCCCGCGGCCTCGGCGTGTTTGAGCGCATCGACCATGCGATCGAGCGCCTCGCGCTCGCGCTCGCGCGCCGTTGCCGAGCTGTCCTGCGTAACCTCGGCATAGGAGAATTGATACATTCCCATTCCTCAAAGCGGCGGGCATTCATGCCCTTTGGTCGGGTTCGGCGGCGAGGCCGGATCAGAGATAGTTGAGAAGGCTGAGATTCTGCAGCTTGCCGGTGACGGCGAAGGTCGCGTCGAGCTGCGTCTTCAGTTGGTTGATCAGCAATCCGGCTTCGGTCTGATCGACGCCTTCGAGGCGGTCATACGCGGCAGCCACCAAATCCTTCTGCTTGGTCAGCAGCGTATTGGCGGCATCGACGCGGTTCTGCCGAACGCCGAGGTCCGACTGAACCTTGACGATGCCGTCCTGACCCGACTTCAGCTTCACCTGCGCCGCCGTTGTCAGGGCTTGGCGGGCGCTATCGCCCATCTTGTCCACGCCCAGCGCGCCGATCATCGCATAGGCCGCGACCGTATTCTTGAAGGCCGGCGTATTGACGTTGACCGACGTGTCGATCTGCTCGGAGCGCGAGATATAGGCGGACGAGACCGCGCCGCCGGAATCGGCGATGCCGTCCCAGATACCGGGAACAGCCGCAACGGCCGGCGTCGCACCATTGGCCGGTACAGCCGGGGTGCCGAAGAAATCGACCGAAAAGCTGCGAGCCGTCGCGGAGCCTGATTTCGTATAGCCGGCATCGCTGAAATAGGCATTCACCTGGTCTGCAGTCGCTTGGGAAACGTCCGTGATGCCGAGTGCATCAAGGAATTTCGACTGGATGCTGCCCGACAAAGCGGTCAAGGTCGCGCTGTCGCTTTTCACCGGCTGGGTGTTGGCGTGCGTGCCGCCGAACAGATATTCGCCGCCGCTGCTGACATTGACCGCGCCCAGAACCTGCTGAAGGCCCTGCTGCGCGCTTTGTATGAGAGCGGCCGTGCCCGTTCCCGTGGCCGTGCCGTTGATCAGAGCCTTGGAATAGTCGTCGGACGCGTTGCGGATCGACGTCAACGAATTGTCCATCAGCTGAAAGCGGCTGGTGATCAATTTGTTGGAGTCCAACATGCTTTGGAACGTGTCCTCCTGCGAATGATAGGAGATCGCGTTTCCCGTGACGCGGCCGAGCGTGCGACCCACATCGGCGTGGCGTCCGGTGTTGAACTCCTTCTGCGCATCGGCGATTTGGGTCTGCACGCGCTGGATGGTGCTGCGCGAGAAGTTGCTTAAGGTCAGGCTGGAAATCGACATGGCGCCGAGCGTCCTCAGATGGCTTGCAGAAGGGCGGCCATCATCTGGTCCACCGTGGTGATGATCTTGGACGAGGCCTGAAACGAACGCTGGAGATCGAGAAGCCGTGTCAGCTCGGTGTTCAGGTCGATGCCTGTTTCGTTCGAAAGCGTCGTCTGGGTCTTATCGAGAAGCGTCTGCTGATACTGGTTGGTTGCCAGCGTCGTCGAGCGCGTGCCCTGCAGCCAGCTCATCGACGAGCCCGCGAAATTGGCGATCGTTCCGGTGGCATCGGCACCATCCGCGCTGTAGGCGCGAGCGGTTCGAATGCTGGTCACCAGATTGGTGAGACGCGTCGTATAGCCCGTCGCAGCGGTGTCGGTGTTGTACTTGGCGCCGCCGCTGATCCCGCCGTCGCGCAGAAGGGTCGGGTCTCCCAGGACGCTGGCGGCGACCTTGATCCGTCCCGCCGCCCCTGCAAGCGATGAACTCGCGCTTGCAGGCGTCGTCCCTGTGGCAGCAACGCCGGTGACGGTCGCGCTGGCGTCCTGGAAGAGGCCCTGCGCTCCGCCGGTTTCGGAGAAGACATCGATCAGGTTGTTGGCTATGGCGTCAAGCTGCGTCTGGAACTGGGGCGCCACCTTGTCCCGCAGTTCGATCAAGCCGGCGATCTTGCCGCTCGTGACGGGCATGAAGGAGTTGGCTCCGGTGACGACCGTTCCGTCGATACGGAAAGCGCCACCGGCCTGCCCTGGCTTGAGCGACGGGGTGGCCGTGAAATCCACGCTACGCGCCACACGATCGAACAGTGTCACACCGCTGTCGGTATAGATCACCACGTCATTGTCGCCACGCGACTGAACGTTGATGCCGACATATTCGGATAGTTTCTGGATCTGCTGATCGCGCTGATCCACCTCGTCCGTGACGTCCCGGTTGGCGACGGTGCCAGCCGTGATCCGTTGGTTCAGATCCTGGATCTGGCTGAGAATGCTGCGCATATCACTGGCGGCTTGCCCCAGTTCGTCGTCGGCATCCTGTCGGATCTGATCAACGGTATCGCTTGCGACGTTCAGCGACGTGGCGAGAGCTTGTGCGGCGGCGACCGCCGCCCGGCCGACTTCTCCATTGGCGGGCGCCTTGCTGTAGCTCACCAGCGCATCGGCGAGGGCGGACACTTTCGCGGCGGGCGAGCCTTTCGCATCGGTATCGCCGATCACCTCGTTGAGCCGGTCGAGCCCGCCTGCCACCACGCCCGACCTCGCGACATCCGAGGTGCCGTTGAGGACATTCCGAAACAGAGCCGTATTGCCGGACTGCGAAACCGAACGGATTTCAAGCCGCCCGTCCGCGCCGGTCACGACATTGGCGTATTTGCGCGTCGCGCCGGCCACATTCGCGTTTGCGATGTTGCGCGAAACGAGAGCGGTTTGAGTCTGGCTGGCCTGAAGCGACGACGTCGCCGTGTTGATGGCAGACGAAAGGGTCATGGTGGGCGTCCGCAAAGGAGAATCGATCGTTGGCCGGCCGCCGATCCGCGGCCGTGCCCTTGCAGGGAGAAGCGCCGCCGGCGCCTCTCGAAATCATGCCCCGATGGCGTTAGCGCTTCAGGTTGACCAGAACGTCCATGATTTCCGAACCGGTCTGGAAGACCTTGGAATTGGCCGTGTAGGAGCGCTGCGATTCGATCATCGTCGTCAGTTCGCTCGCCAGATCGACCGTCGAGTTTTCCAGTGCCCCGGACTGAAGAGTCCCGAGGCCACCGCTGCCGCCGAAGCCCATCAGGATCGTGCCCGACTCCACGCCCGCGTAATACGCGTTGCCCGAAACGCCCGTCAGATTGTCCGGGGCGGCGACCATGGCGAGCGGAATCTTGTAAAGGTTGCGCGAGGTGCCGGAGGTGAAAGTCGCAGTCACCGTGCCGTCTTTGCCGACGGAGACCTTATCGACGACTTCTGCCGGATTGCCATCCACGATTGCGGCAAGTGGGAGATAGTCTTTCGAATATTGGGTAATGTCACTAATGTTGAACGCGATTTTAGACCCGTTCAGTTTGTTGACCGCGTTCGCATTGCCCGAAGTCAAATCGACCGTAAGGATGCCGTCGCGCGATACTGTGTCAACGTTGGCTGTACCGATTTTCGACAATTTTCCGCTGGTAGCATCAAACGTCAAAGTCGTTGTCATCAACGGCCCTTTGCCGGCTGTTCCACCAGCAGCATATGGAAACGGTGCTGTCGTAGATGAATTCGTTCCGGTGGTCGAGGAGGCATCTGCGTGGTTGAAGACAGCGACTTCCCATGTGTTGTCAGCTGTCTTTGTATAATAGAAATCGAGAGTAACCGCCTTCCCCGTATTGTCATATGTCGCGATGGAACTGGCAGATGTGTATTTCACCGCAGCGCCCAAAGCTGTCGTAGAACTGACCTCACCGGGTGTCGTATCGGCTGCAACGACTGCGACTGCTTCCTTATTAAGATTCGTATTCAGATCGCCCTTAGTCGTGGCAGTCGCGCTTAGAAGGGATGCCCGCATGTTGACGGGCTGCAAGCCGGCAAAGCCATTCAGCGTATAATCGGTACCGTTTGTCGTGACGGGATACCCCATCAGCGTGTAGCCGGCTGCGTTGACGAGACTACCGTCGGCCTGCTGGGTGAAGGAGCCGGCGCGCGTCAGGTAATTGCCGGAGGAGCCGCCCTTCGTGCTGCCATCGTTGACGACGAGGAAGCCGTTGCCCTGGATGGCGAGATCGATCTTCTTGGAGTTGCTGGAATTGGCCGTATAGGAAATGCCGCCCTGCTCGCTGACCAGCGTGCGAACATTCGCTTCCACCGCGCCAGAATTGTACTGGTTCGCGCCATGGGCCAGAATCTGCGACGTGAACTCCGTCGTCGTCTGTTTGTAGCCGTTGGTATTGGCGTTCGCGATGTTTTCCGAGACGGCGCTGAGGCGCGTGGCCTGCGCGTCCATGCCCGAAACGCTCGTGCGCATTAGTCCGCCGATGCTCATGCCTGCTCCTTCAATACCAAACCGGGGAATTGTGGCAAAGGTATCGGGACTGGCTTGCGTCAAACTGCATTACGAAGTGTAAAGGATGATACGGGATTAATCTTTTATTAGTAAACATAAATAAACCCGACGCAAGCGCCGGGTTGAATGTTTTTGTTAATACTTGAGCTTTAGGCGGATCAGACGCCGATGCCGTAGCCGAGATAGCGCTTGGAGGAGACGGGATCGTAGCCCAGGCGCATCTTGAGCTTCTTGCGCAGCTTGGAGATGTGGCTTTCGATGACGTTCTCTTCGACGTTCTCGTCGAAAATGCCGTATATCGCGCTGAAGAGCTGCTGCTTGGACACGCGGCGGCCCTTGTTGGCGACCAGATATTCCAGAATGCGGCGCTCGCGGCGCGGCAGGACCAGCGGCTCGCCGCCGACTTCGGCGTCGCGGCCATCGGTAAAGACGCAGATCTCGTCGATCGCGTTGCGGTTGCGATCGACCGCCACGTCGCGGCGGCGGATGGCGCCGACGCGCGCCAGGATTTCCTTGACGTGGACCGGCTTGGCCACCACATCGTCAATGCCAGCGGCGAACAGATCGAGCGTGGAATTGAGGGCCTTGGTCTCGGCCAGAGCGATCATCGGCGCGGTGGAGCGGCTCCGCACGAGGCGGGTGAAGGTGCTGCGCTCGGGAAAATCGCCCAGCAGAAACGCCTCGACGGCGGAGATGTCGGTCTCGGAGGCCGACTCGACCCAGTCGCGGAACTCGTCCACTCCAAAGCCCGCTGACGAGACGCCTTCCTGCGAGAAAAGCGACTTGTAGCCGTTGGTCACGAGTTCCCGGTTATCCACGACTACGATCATTTGGCCCCACCGAATGTCTTGCGTTTCGTTAGGGAAAAGTTACCTGCACCCCTCGAATCGGCCTATCCCCAAAAATCACTATAGGGTTAACGCAAGCTTGGGCGTTGCATAAAAGTCGACAGAGTTTCAACTCGTTAACCCTTTCAAGGCCACAGAGCCTATATTTTTGCGGCGCAAAAAAAGGGCGGAAAGGAGACCCTTTCCGCCCTTGTTCTGTTTTGCAGAAACGAGATGGTTTTTCAGAGATAGGTGGACGCTCGGCGAGTGCGCGAAGCGTCCTGCGATACGGTGCCCTCGCGAGCCGGGGGCTCGGGCGAACGGCGCCCGCTCGGCTGCTCGTCGCGAGACGGTGAGCCGTCTCTGGCAGCTTGTCCCGACGCTCCGTTCGAACTCGAATTGTCGTTGCCCGCACCGGTCGATCCATCGGCCGCACGCGGGGCGTTGGCCTGAATGTCCTTGGCGACCACGGTGATCGCAGCATCGTCGAGTGAGAAGCCCGCGCGCTCCAAGAGCTGACGCAAGGCCCCACGATCCTCGGCCAGAAGCACCGCCGTATCGGCGCGGCTGGCCGCAAGTTCCACCGTGAGCTTGCCTTCCGACAAGCGCATGGACACGTCCAGCGTGCCCAGATGTTCGGGCTTGAGCTGGATCGTAAGCGTTTTCAGCGCCGCGCCGCCGGCCCGCATCCGCAGATGCGCATCCTGATCGGGCGTCGCCGCGCTGGAGGGCCGTGCGTTGGGCTCGCCCAGAACTTCGAGCATCCGGTCGGCAATCTGGGTGGCGATGCCGAGCCCGCCCGCTCCACTGCCGCCCGCCGCCAGAGCATCGACCGTCAAGGTCTTGCCGCCTGTTGCGGTATCGCTGCCCTTGGCCGCGTCCAGCGAAGCCGCGCGCTGCGCATCGCTGCGCCGCTCGCCACCCTGATCCGCGCCCGCGCGGCCGCGATCGGACAAACGTGCCAGGGCTTCGTCGAAGCGCAAAGGCAGCGGCGCCTCGCTTGTCTGTTGGGCGTCGCCTGTCGCCGCCGCGCCCTTAATGGATGCTCGCTCCGAACTGGCCTTGGCCTTGTCGCTGAGGTTTGCCAGAACCGCGCTGGCAGACGATTCGGCGGTGGTGTTGACACCCGCGGACTTGGCATCCGCCGCCGCCTTCCGAGCGGCCTCGTCGCCTTTCGCCTGAACGAGAACCATTCCGTCCTGATGCGGCTCGAAATGCGTTTCCATCTTCAGGACTTCGAGGCGAACGCTCTTGCCGCCTGTCCCCTCCCCGCCCGTCGGATCGAGCCCCTGTTCCGCTCCGCTGGGCACCAGCGTTCGGGTCGCGGCGTCCTGTTCGGAGGCCTTGCGCTTGTCGTCGCTGGGCTGGCCCGAATGATTCAAGAGGCCCAGGAGAGACTGGAGCGCGCGCTTGTCCGCGCCCTCGGCCTGCGTCGAATCGGCGGCGTCCGCATCCTTGTTGGGATCGGTGTCCTTGCCATCCCCCGCATCGCGCTTTGCAGACGTCGCCTCGCCGGCTTTCGCCTCGCTCGCTCGCGCGCTCGAAGCGTCCTGCGACGTCGTTGGCTTAGCGGACGCGTCGCCCTGCACGGACGGGGCCGGCGCGCGATTGTCGGCACTCGCCGTGTCCCGCTGCGGCGGCTTGGCATCCCGCACGGCCGCGTCGAAGGCGCGGCCCTGGTCACGGCGCGCATCGTCGTCGCGCGGCGCGGTCCGAAGTGGCGGTTCACGATCCGGCATCGGCAGAGAGAGATCGATCTTCATGGACCTTAAGGCTTCAAAGCTTGGGAGGATTGGGCGAGAGCGGCTTCCGCGCGTGCCAGAACGGCGGGCCCGTCGGCCTTGGCCGACGCGACGTTCAGGGCGGGCGCCGGCATGGCCGCCAGCGTCGCGTCGATCTGGTCGAGCACGGTATAGGCGGCGTCCAGCAGGGTGGCGTCTTCGGGATGCAGTTCGGCGCGTTCGATCCGGTCGAGCGTCTGGCGTGCCTCGGTCGGCTTCAGCGAGCCGAGCGAGGAGGCCGTCTTGTAGAGTTCGGCGCGGCTCTGGTCGGGTCCCGACAGGGCGGGGATCGCCAGCGCCGCTTCGGCCGAAGCGGCGGCGAACTGGAGATTGCCTTCCACCAGCGAGCGCCGCGCCGCCGCGAGATAAAGCGTCTGCTGGCGCGGGCCCGAGAGGGCCGCGATCACGTCGGACATTTCGGCCAGCGCTTCTTCCGCATTGGCCGAGCCGCGGCTCGTCACCATCGCGCTGAAGCGGGCCTCGAAATTGCCGGCATAGGAGCTGTTGGCGAAGCGATCGAAATAGCGCCGCGCGAGCTGATCGGCGCGGGCATGGTCGCCGCTGGCGTCCACCAGCATGGCGCCCAGGCGCAAGGATGCTTCTTCGATCAGGGTGCCGGGTGCCAGAAGTCGGGCCTGATCGAGATGCGCGATGGCGTCCTTGGGATTGTCACCCTGATGGATCTGACCCAGCACCAGATGCAACTGGGCCGCCAGAACCGGCTCCATCTCCGCAAGCGGAACATCGGCGAGGCGCTTCTTGGCCTTTTCCAGATTGTTGCGGACATAGGCCAGCGTGCCTTCGATCAGCGCCGTCTGGGACTCGTCCAGAAGCTTTTCCCGCATCAGGCGGTCGAGGACATCGGGCGTTCCGCCGCTCAGCGAGAAGAGGATCGCCGCGCGGAAATTGCGCGGATCGCGCCAGACCGCCGGATCGGCCTCCAGGAAGGTCCGCCCGAAACGGCGCAGGAGAAGGGCCTGCACCCGGATCGCCCGGTCATTGCCGCGCGCGACCTGATCCTGAAGGAACTGCACCGAGCGCATGACGTCGAAAGGCATGGGTGCGCGCGTCGTGGCGAATTGCGCGGCGGCCTCTCCCTGCGTCCCGGCATCCGCCTTGGCTTCTCCTTCGGCGGGCGCCGCAACTTCGTGGCCGCTCGAAGCGGCCGCTTCGGCCTGTCCGCCGTCCTCGGCCCGGAGGGCTCCGGAACCGAGGATCAAGGCGCAGAGGGCCACTCCGAGAACTGTTTTCACGCTGCTGGCTCTTTCAGGAGGATCTCGATACGCCGGTTGCTGGCGGCCTCGGGATCGGACGTGTTGCTGGGTTGGCGGTCGGCGACGCCCTCGATGGCTTCGACGCGCTTGTCGTCGAGCCCGCCGCGCATCAGCATGTAATAGGCCATGTGCGCGCGGTCGGTCGAAAGGCGCCAATTGTCCAACTCGCCCTTGTTCTGAGCATAAGGACGAGCGTCGGTATGGCCGCGAATGACGATCTTGCCCGGCCGGGACTTCAGGATGCCCGCGATCTTTTCCATGAGATGGATCGCATCGGCGGTCGGGCGGGCCGAACCGATCTGGAACATGCCGGTGTCGAGCGTGTCGGCAAGCGAGATCGTCACCGTGCCCGAGCCCGGAGCGCCGGCCTTGACCGCGACATCCGCCCCTGCGCCCGGAGCGCTGGCCTCGATTTCCTTCTCGATCTTGGCCGCGTCCGCTTCCTGCGCCGTGCGCGGAGCCGCTGCCGGCTTGGGCGGGGCCGGTGTGTTGACCGTCGCCACCGTCTTGAACTCATCGGCCGAAGGCGGCGGAAGGTTTTCGGTCAGCGGCTTGTCGGCCAGATCGTTGGCGCTTGCCACCATGTTCGGCTGCATCTGCCAGGAGGTCGGGTCGAACGGATCGCGATAGGCGTCGCCGCCGTTCAGACCCGGAAGGCCGGTGCCATCGGGCTTGCCCTTGGCCGTGCCCTTTTCCACCGCCGGGCCACCTTCGGCCACGATCTCGGCGAGAACCGCATAGGGGTCGCGGAACAGCGCCTGATCCTCGCCGCCTTCGGCCGTCCCGCCCACGGGCTTGCCGCCGGGCTGACCGGGCTGCGAGTTCGGGCCGGTCTTCTGCTCGGGCGGGCCGGAGGGCGCCGCGTCGGTCTTGGTCAGGCCGTCGGTCGGCGGGACGTCGCTGTTCAGCTCGATCGGGTTGAAATATTGCGCGATCTGCTTCTTCGTCGCCTGATCGGACACGGCGGTCAGCCACATCACGAGGAAGAAGGCCATCAGCGCCGTCATGAAGTCGGCGAAGGCGATCTTCCAGGCGCCACCATGGTGGCCGTCATGATCGCCGCCACCCCGGCGGACGATGATGATGCTGCCGTGATCGTGTGCGGAATCGCTGCTCACGAGAGGGCCTCTTCAACCGCCTTCAGCCAAGCGGCCAGGCGCGTTTCGATCACGGTCTGGTTGGCGTCGATGCGCACATCCGTGTCCGTCTCGTTCGTATCGAAGGACACGTGGCGGGCATGGTCGCCGAGCTTGCTTTCCAGAGCCTGAAGCAGGTCGCTCGGGCCCGATGCCGCGATCTTCACCGACGAGCCGTCGAAGGCGATCGTCTTCACCGCGCCGGCCAGCTCGTCCACCGTCTGGCGCTTGCGCGCGTCGAGAACCAGCGGACGCAGCAGCGAGTTGAGCGTCGACTTCAGCGCGTCCTCGAACACCGCCATCTGCAGGATCACGAGATCGGCCAGGCGGTCGCCCTCGTTTTCCACCCAGTTGCGCCGGGTGTCCTGCAGGCTCGCGCCATGTTCGGCGGCGAGCTGGCGGCGAAGCTCCTCGATCCGGTCGGCCGACACGCGCTCCAGATCCTGGCGCAGCGTTTCGGTCTCCTCGGCCGCCTGCCGACGGGCATCGGCCAGCGCGGCTTCGCGCTCTTCGATCAGGGCTTCACGCTCGGCCGCCCAGGCCTCGCGCTCGGCTTCGAGCTCGCGGAGCGGAACGCGGGGCTCGGTAACGGGCCGCAGCTGAGCCTGCTGGCGGCTGGGGGCGGCGAGCGCCTTGGCGGGCGCGGCCGGGGCGCGAACCGGAGCGGGCGCGGTGATACGAGGCAGGCTGTTCTGCAGCGGGCGGGTGGCGACCGCGGCCGGAGCGGGCCGGCGGGCCGGAGCGCGGAAGGGGACGAATTCGTCGTCGGACTGATCGGCCAGGAGCTGAGCGAGAGGGATCATGGATTAGGCCGCTTCTTTATCGTGGATCCACTGCTTCAGGATGGCTGCCGCTTGGGCTTCGTCGAACTCGACGAGCTTTTCGAGGCGCACCTTGGGCGAGTTGGCGCGGTTGCGGGTCAGTTCGTCGAGGAGGTCGTCGGAGCTGGCGGGGTCGCCGTAACCGAGCGAGGCTGCAAAATCTTCCGAGAAGGTCATGGCACCAGGAATTCCCGTGATCTCTGGCATGTCGAGCGAGGGATTGTGCAGCTCGATCGCATCGTCCGAGCCGAGTGCGCCGGCGGCGGCAGTGTTGTCGTTGGCGGCCGGGCCGGCGATGGCGCGAATGGCGGGCTTGAGGCCGAACCAGATCACGAGAACCGCGACCACGAGGATGGTGAGAGCGTTGACCACCGTGCCGGACTGCTTGAGCAGCATTTCGGCATAGCTGGGAGCGGGCACCGGTTCGAGGTCCTGACCGTTGGACACGAAGTCCACCGCCGTCACTTCCAGCTGGTCGCCGCGCGTCTCGGAGATGCCGGAGGCGGAGGCCACGAGCTTGCGCACTTCGGCCAGGGCCGCGTCGATCTGCTCCTGGGTGGCGTTCTCGCCCACCGTTGCGGCCAGACGGGCGCGGTTGACGACCACGGCGACCGAGAGCTTCTTCACGTCATAGCCGTCGGATACGGTCTGCGTCGTGGTCTCGTTGATCTCGTAGTTCGTCAGTTCCTCGCGGCGGTCCTTGGCCTCGGAGGAATTGTTCCCTTGAGCGTTCGCCTGCGGCTGGGCCTGGGGCACGTTCTGGCCGGCGGTGGCCGGGTTGTTGCCCGACGTATCGGTCGACTGGCCGGTTTCCTTGACCGTGCGCACGGAGCGCTCGACACGGCCTTCGGGGTCGAACTTGCGGGCACTCGTCTGCTTGCGGTCGGTGTCGAGCCGGGCGATGACGGAGGACTGGAAGTTGCCGACGCCGAGATAGGGAGCGAGCGTGCGGCGGATCGAGTCTTCGATCGAGGTCGAGACGATCGACTCCATGCCGAGCTGCTTGGTGGAGTTGGCGTTGGTGGAGTCGTCACCCGAAGCCAGCAGACGGCCATCGGTATTCAGCACCGTCACCTGATCCACCTTCATGCCGGGAATGGCCGAGGCGACGAGGTGGCGGATAGCCTGCGCGTTGGCAAAATCCTCGAAATTATCGGTGCGGATCACGACGCTGGCGGAGGGCGGCTGCTGTTCGCGGCGGAACGAGCCCTGCTCCGGTAGGACAATATGCACGCGGGCAGCGCGCACGTCCTTCAACGTCTGGATGGTGCGGGCGAGCTCGCCTTCCAGCGCACGGACCTTGGTCACCTCCTGCATGAAGGTGGTGAGGCCCATGGAGCCCATCGTGTCGAAGAGCTCGTAGCCCGCCTTGTCGGAGCGCGGCAGGCTCTTTTCGGCCAGCAACATGCGCGCCGAGGCGGTCTGGGAGAAATTGGTGGAGACCGTGTCGCCGGTGGCGTTCACGTCGAAGGGAATGCCGGCCTCCGTCAGGGCCGCGCCGATGCGCGCGACGTCCTGGCGATCGAGGCCGGAATACAGGACCTCCATCGTCGGCTTGGATAGGGTCCAGGCGGCAAGACTGACCAGCGCCACCGCCACGATGCCAACCATCGCCAGCGCGCCGAGCTTTCGGCCGCCGAGCGCCTGAAGATTGGACAGAAGTTTCTGGGCCTCGGCCCGAGCGACCATCGCCATAGAGTTCGCCTGCGGATGCGGGAAGTGATGATCCGACATTGGGCGAGCAAGCTTGTGCGGGCGTGATGAATTTAACCGCGCGGCAAGGTTTGCGGCAGGCTGCGGTTTTTACGCCTCCCCTCCCCCGAAGCCTCGGTGCAACCGGGTTCGTTCCCGCCCCGAAACGAAAACACCTCCCGAGCCTTGCGGCCCGAGAGGTGCTGGAGACTGGAGTTCGAACCGGCGGGTCGCCCCGCCGATCCGGCCCG
>NZ_BBWM01000004.1:0-1029 GCF_001463805.1 Aureimonas sp. D3
CGCCCCGCCGATCCGGCCCGTCCGTTCGGATTACGAGCGGAAGAGCGACAGAACGCCCTGAGCGGACTGGTTGGCGATCGAAAGCGCCTGGGTTCCGAGCTGCTGCTTGACCTGCAGAGCCTGGAGCTTGGTGGACTCTTCGGTCATGTCGGCGTCGACGAGGTTGGAAACGCCCTTGTCGATCGTGTCCATCAGCGTGTTCACGAAGGACTTCTGCGAGTCGATGCGCGAGGCGACGGAGCCCAGTGCAGCGGCAGCGGACGTGACCTTGGTGATCGCGTTGTTGACGAGCGTGATGTAGGCCTTGAGGACGGTCGCACGGTTGGTTCCGTTGACGCCGCGGGCCGACAGGGTCGCATCGCTGATGTCGATCTTGTCGATCGAGAGCGAGTCCGCACCGGCAGAGGCGACGACGGAGGCCGGGTCGATCGCGATGGAGCCGACGCCCTGGGTCTGCTTCGTCAGAACCAGACGGTTGGAGCCATCGAGCGAAGCGGTCAGGACCGAGTTCAACGAGGCGTTCTGCAGAGCCTTGCTCACGACCGTGAGATAGTCGCTTGCGCTCGTCATCGTTCCGTTCGTCACAGTCGAACCGGTCGATGCGCTGAGGGCGGCGTTGATGGTCGCCTTGTCGATCGTCACCTTGGTCGCGGTACCACCATCGACCGAGACGTTGAAAGACAAGACGGTCTGATCGCCGAACGTCACCGGACCGGCGAAGGCAGCACCAGACGTCAGCGTGGCCGCCGAGAGGCTGGTCGCAGCCTGACCGGCCGCCGTCGTGTTGGTCATACCGGCCGTATTGGAGACCACGCCGTTACCGTCCACAGCGCGAACGTTGGCAGCGGTGATCGTGGCGTTCGTGCCGACCGCAACGGTGGTGAAGCGCAGGTTGCCGCCACCGGTCTTGTCAACGACGATCTTGCCGGCGCCGAAAGCCGCATCAACGGCCGCCTGAGCGTTCGTCACGAAGGCCGAGATATCGGCGGCCGCGTTGGCGGACGTCACACCGGCGGTCGAGATATAGAC